>JALZIX010000046.1 GCA_030860025.1 Actinomycetota bacterium | reverse complement strand
GCCGAGGTCTACGAACGCCTCGGGATTCCCACCGTGGCCACGGTCCCCTGGACGGTCGACCGCTTCATGCGGGTGCTCCTCGAAGACGAACCGACCGAGCTGTGGCGCACGCCGCCCGGCGATGTCGTGCTCATCCAGATCCCGGTGCACGACGGCTGGATCGGCGTTCGCCTGAGCGAACTCGAAGCCGCGACCGGCGCGCGAGCTGCCTATGTGAACAGGTTCGGCGCCTCCGTCCTGCCCACGCTGAACACGGTCGTGCAGTCCGGCGACCAGGTGATCGTCCTGGCCCGTGCCGCAGATGCCGATCAGGTGGCCGAGCTGGCCGCGGAGGCCCCGGAAAGGGGCCACTGATGCGGGTCGCCATCGCCGGCGCAGGAGCTGTCGGGAGATCCATCGCCCAGGAACTCGTCCACAACGGCCATGAGGTCCTGCTGATCGAACGCAAGGCAACGGCCATGAAGACCGCTGAGGTGCCAGATGCCGAGTGGGTCCAGGCCGACGCATGTGAGCTGGCCGAGCTCGAAGATGCCGAGCTGTCGCGCTGTGACGTCGTCATCGCCGCAACCGGTGACGACAAGGTCAACCTCGTCGTCTCCCTGCTGGCCAAGACGGAGTTCGCGGTGCCGAGGGTCGTGGCCCGGGTCAACGACCCACGCAACGAATGGCTGTTCGACGAATCGTGGGGGGTCGACGTCTCGGTGTCCTCCCCTCGGGTTCTCGCAGCCCTGGTGGAGGAGGCGGTGACAGTCGGGGACCTGGTGCGGCTGATGACCTTTCGGCACGGCCAGGCCAACCTGGTGGAGGTCACTCTCGCCGAGGACACGCCCTACGTCGGCCGCACGGTGGGTGATCTGACCCTGCCGCGGGACGCCGTGCTCGTCACCGTGCTGCGTGGGAAGCGGGTGATCGTGCCCACGCCCGACGAGCCACTCGAAGCCGCGGACGAACTGCTCTTCGTCGCCTCCGAGGAGGTGGAGGACGAGTTGCAGCTGCTGCTCACACCGGATGGTCGGGAGGGAAGGAAATCTCCGCCTGACTGATCTGGTGCCGAACCCGACGCACGACGTAGACGGTCACCAGGGCCTCGATGGCGGTCAACGGCCAGCCCATCACGAGCCTCGTCGTGCCGAGCAGAGTCACTTCGTTCGCCAGGTACAGCGACCCCTGTACGGCGATCCGAAGGCCGTAGACGGCTGCCCACATCAGGGTCAACCAGGTATACGCCCGCATCAGGCGGCGATGAGCTCGCCAGCCTCGGGAATCGGGAAACCCCGCTGTTGGCCACATGAATTCGGCGATCACGCCGACAAGGGGCCAGCGAACGACCACGGAGATGAGGAAGGCGAGCCCGAAGCCCGCCGTGGACCACAGCGAAGGAAGGAAGAAGTCCCGTGCCTCACCGGTCTGTCCGGCGATGAACGCGGCGATGACCACGCCGAGAAATCCTGAGATTGCCTGTTGCACGTTCTCGCGCCGTGCCAGCCGCACGAAGAAGAGCACCCCGCCTGCGCCGAGAGCACTCCACAGCGCCACCTGGAGAGAGGTGAAGGCGTTGACGGTGATGAACACGATGATCGGCAGCCCCGAGTCGATCAATCCGCGAACGCCGCCGATCTGGCTGATGACTGCATGCCGGTCGACCACGGACCGGCCCGTGCCGGGTGGTACCGGAGACTCAGGAGGATCGGGATCAGGCACCCGATACCCTCACGCCGGGCTCAGTTCGTACCACGGGTTGTAGATGACCTCACGATCACGCTGTTCGGCGATCCGGCCACGTGCGGTCAGCGTACGACCGGGCTCGATCCCGGCAATTTGACGTCGGCCGAGCCAGACCAGAAACACCGACCCAGACCCGTCGTACAGCTCGGCCTCGAGGGTCGGCACGCTTGCCTGCGGCAGGTAGACCACCGTCTTCAGCCGCCCGGTCACCGTCACGACCTGGCCACGGTGGCACTGCGAGACCGGTTCACATCCGGTCTTGTGGACCTCAGAGAGCAGGTCCGTGGCGTCCAGGTCGCTCGGATCAGCCGTGAGGCGACGTAGCCGACGCGACAGCCAGTTGCCGCTTTCCTTCGCCGTCTCGGTCATGACTCCAGCCTACGACGCCACCAGGCGCACCGGTGCCGGCTCACCTGACGTGCCGGTCGATCCAGTCGAGCACGAGGGTCCAGGAAGGATCCGTTGCATCGATGACGGCGAAATGGTCCCCCTCGGTCCTGACCAGTTCGGCATCGTCTCCGGCGGCCATTGCGGCTGCGACGTACGCCTCGCTCTGATGGATCGGCACGTTCACGTCGTCCGGCGAGTGGACGCACAGGGTCGGTACATCCAGGGGCAGCCGTTCGATGGGGCTGGCCACGTCGTAGCGGTCGGGCACGGCTGCCGGCTCGCCGCCGAGAAAGGCCTGCGCCGCACCGGCTCCGAGCCCCTCTTCGGCACATGCTCGCAGATCGAGAACCCCGGCTTGCGACACCACTGCCGAGACCGCAAGCACGGGATCCGTACCCGGTGCCCCTGCCTCCTGGCCCGGTCGGCTCGCCGCCCAGGCGGCCAGATGCCCGCCCGCTGAGTGCCCGATCGTCACGACCTTCGCGAGGTCGAGTCGAAGATTCTCCCCCCGCGCGGTCGACCGCCCCGCGTCGGCCAGCAGGTCGATCCCAGCGGCGACGTCTTCCAAGGTGGCGGGATAACCACCGCCATTGCCCACCCGCCGGTACTCGAGGTTCAGCGCAGCCCAGCCGCGTCCGGCAAGGGTTGCCGCCAGGGGGCGGCCCAGCTCGAGGCCATATGCGGACCGCCAGAAACCGCCGTGGATCACCACCGCGACCGGCACCGGACCGTCGGCGGAAGCGGGCAGTGTCAGTTCGGCGAATTGCGACGCGTCCGCTCCGTAGCGCAGGGTATGCACGTTGCCATTCTGACCGTGCCCGCCCGGTGCTGGTCCGCAGCCGCTCAGCCCGCCTCCCAAAGCGACTCCGGCCGCGCCCCACCATCCTGTGCGCAGCAGTGCGCGTCGGCTCATCCGGCCTCCCGCGCGCACGAAGGGAGTGTGCCTCAGCGCAGCAACGGCAGGCATTGAGAGAGGTCCGTACGGTTCCCGCTGGCCCGGACTCGACCTGCCAGCAGCGCCTCGTTCCACGTCATCCGCCCGGTGGCCAGGTGCAAGAAGGTGACGGGATCGGTCTCGACGACCCCTGCCGGGGTCCCCCGGGTGTGCCGAGGCCCTTCGATCAGCTGGACAGCAGCATCGGGAGGAACCCGAAATTCCACGCTTCGCCCCGGGTTCACCAGGGCCAGCAGATCAGTGAGTGCTCGCACGACGATCCGCCGGGCTTGCCGGTCCGGTTCCAGCGGCTCGGGCAGATCAAGGCCATGGACGACTGCCTCGACCAATCGGAAGAGGCTGGCATCGCCCAGGCGATGGATTCCGGTGAGCTGCCGGACCGGCTGCTTCGGGTCCGCAGCGGCCAACGCCGCCAGCGTCCGGGGCGCCATCACGACCAATGGCGGTCCCGGCTCGAGCGCCACCAGTTGCGCCACCTGGTTGCTCAGACCTGGCAGTGCAGCGGCCCACTCCCGAAGTCCGGTGACCGGCCCCGCCACCGGCTCGGAGGTGGCCAATCGACCAAGACTCTCGCCGGTCTGCGCCAGGTGGCGTTCCAGGTCAGCCACCGACCAGTTCGGGACCCGGCTGGGCGCCCGTGCGTCAGACCGGGCGAAGGCCTCGATGAGCAGGGACCACTGAGCGGCTAACGCAGCACGTACCGCGTCGTACGACACGCTGCGCGCCATTCAGCCGGTCGCCGTTCAGCTAGCTTGCGGGTCAGATCGTGAAGGTCGGAAGTGGCGGTGGGGCGTCGGCATCCCCGTCCAACTGCTGACCGAGCTGCTCGGCCATCTCGGGTGGCAGCTTGAGCGGCAACGGTTCGCGAACCGGTTTCGGGTCCGTCCCGCGCACGACGATCACCTCGCGCAATGTCTGCAGTAGTTCTTCGGCCGCTTCCTCATCGTTGGCCGCCGGGCCGGTCAGGACCGCCCGCACGAACCACCGGGGGCCGTCCACCCCGAGAAAGCGCGCCGGGCGGCGAGCGCCTTTGCCGCCATCCTTGCTTCCGGTGCGCGGTGGCGCCAGTTCGGAACTGAGCTCGGGGCCGAACGGGCCTCCGGTCTCCGTCGCTCGGCCACCCTGGCTGCTGATCGACTTGGCCAACTCAGGTCGCAGGTCGGGCCAGATCGCAGAGTCACGAGGTGCTGCGTACGCGCCGACCTGCATGGCCGAGTCACCTCGAACGACCGACACCGACACCACTCGTCCCTTGCTGTCCAAGCTCACCCGCAGGTCACTGCCGGCTGTCTTGGGGATCAGCATGGCGCCGAAGTCGACGCGTTCGAGATCGTCCTCCGGGGCGTCGGCGACATCGAATGGCCCAGTGGTGGGTTCACGTTCGTCATCGACATGCCGGTCCTCGACCTCCGGCGCGACTCCACGCTCGCGCACGCTTCGATCAAGTCGACGTTTACGACCGAACGGCATGCAGATTCAACTCCCCTGATTCGGCTCAGTGCCAGCGCTACGCCGTTGTTCCGAGGATCCACCCGACCCCCCGGTAGACCCGTGCCCGGCAACACCTCGCGGTGATTCCGGCAACCCGGCGGCCTCGCGGAAGACAGCAGTCGAGACCGGTTGGATGACCAACTGGGCAACGCGATCACCGCGGCGCAGCGACACCGGCGTACGGGGGTCGAGGTTGATGAGATTCAGTTTGATCTCGCCACGGTAACCGGCATCGATCGTTCCCGGGGCGTTGACGAGGCTGATCCCCGACTGTGCAGCCAGACCCGAGCGGGGATGGACGAAACCGGCGTAGCCCGCCGGGAGGGCAATCGCGATTCCGGTGCCGACCAGAGCCCGTTCACCAGGTGCGAGGTCGATGTCTTCGGCAATGGACAGATCTGCCCCGGCATCCCCGGGCATCGCATACGCGGGCAGGCTGCCACCGAAGACCAGAACGTTCACCACAGGTCGTGCACCGTCCTGCACCGTGTCCTGGCTGTTCTCCTCGGGTCCCGGCACTCCCGGCACGCTACCGGTGGCCGCGGCTGGCACGCGCAGCGCGCTCGGACTCCTGGTCTACCGCTGGCGAGGAGAGGTCTGTCCAAGGGTGGCTGGAGGTCTACGGCTCGATTATTCGCTGGCTCGGGATGATCAGCGGGTGGCTCACGAGGTCGGCCCGTAGTCGTGAACTGAGCTTGCGGGTGCCGGCGGAGTTGTTCCGTGCACCGATCACCGCTCCGGCCAGGAACGGCAGGAACGAGCCGAGGTTACGAGCCAGGCGCCCGGTGATCCGCTTGCGAAGTGCAGCGGTTCCGGCCGAGGCCAACTGGGCGGCCACGCCGGATGACTGACCGTTGGCGCGCAGGCCCCGCTGGGCAGTCCAGGAACTGAGATAGGCAGTAGCCCGATCGCCGAGTTGCCCTGGGGGCCGCGCGTCGTAGATCTCATGCAGTTCGGCGACCAGCTTGACTTCGACCGCCGCCAGCAGGAGTGTCTCCGCGGCGAGTTCTACCGGGACGGCCAGCAGACTGGGCGTGGCCAGCCACTGAGCGGCCGCCAGACCACCGGCTGCAGCGCCGATCGTGCCGCAGACCCGGGCGGCCGCCATCTCGAGGCTGTCAGCTATCTCCTCGGTGTCCGACCCGGGATGCTGATCGAGCAGAGTGGCCTTGTCCCGCAAGGGAAGTCGAGCGGCGGTCGTGACGAGCAGATCGGCGAGGAAGCTCCTGCCGATGACCGCACCTTTGCCACCAGCTTTGGCGCCTGATGCGACACCCGAGGTGACGCCACGCAGCACCGAGGCCACGTTCCTCTTCTCCTGGGACTCAGGCGACGAGGCGGACGAACTCGTGGGTTCCTGCCCAGCCGTCAGCCGGGCAACCGCGTCGCTGAGCGCATCTGCTGCCTTGGCCAGCGCAGCAGGTGGCTCCGACGGGTCGGCGGCCTCCCCGCCGGCTGGATCAGCTTCCGGTCGCGGTGGCACCGGACAAAATCACGCGCAATCGCGGCAGATGGGAGCGCCCTTGCGGGTGCCGGCCAGCCGGCTGCGGTGATGGACCAGGAAACAGGACGAGCAGGTGAATTCGTCTTCCTGCTTGGGTAACACGCGGACGGTCAATTCCTCGTTGGACAGGTCCGCACCGGGCAGTTCCAGGCTTTCGTTGAAGTCGGTCTCGTCCACGTCCACCGAGGCTGCCTGGGCCTCGGCCCGTCGGGCCTTGAGTTCCTCGAGCGAGTCCTCGCCGAGTTCGTCGGCCTCATTGCGACGAGGCGCGTCGTAGTCAGTAGCCATATGGGTATGCGCCCCTCCAGGGGAATCTCTGCCGCCTTGCGGCGGTCCGAACGGTGCTTGGATCCGAGCACCGCGCATGAGTAACGCAGCGAGGCTCCGAAATGTGCCCGCACAAGCCAAGGACTGGAGCGGGCGCGCGCGAATGTACCCCGAACTGCCTGCAATGGTCTGACTCGGCCCGTAGTCACGCGCAATCCCGGCGCGGCTTGCGCATCGCTGCGGGCCCGCGGACGCACCGTTAGTCTGACCGGCACCATGGCCTCCGACTACCGTCCGGCTGTTCCGCCGCAGCCCGGCTACCGGTCCGCGCCGGCCCGCGCGGGTGGGCCAGGTGCGGCGACCCGCCCGGCCCAGGCGGCCCCACCGGTTCGGCGGCGGGTCACCTCACGCCGCCCGATTCCGCCACTGATCTTCCTGGTCGTCCTCGCCGTCATCGCCTTAGGCGTGTGGTTCAAGGTCCTGCAGAGCGATCAAGCTAGGTCCAGCGCCGAAACTGACACCTGCCCGACACCCCCTCCGGTGACGGCCATGGATCCGGCGACGATCCGGATTCGGGTTCTGAACGCCACCGAGACGTCAGGTCTTGCGGCTCTGGTCACCGCAGAATTCGTTGGCCGCGGGTTTCCGGTCACCGAAACCGGCAACGACCGCAGTGGACGAACGGTTCTCGGTGTCGGTGAGTTGCGACATGGTGCCCGCGGGGCGGAAAAAGCGGCCTTCGTCGCGCTCTTCGTGCCCGGCGTCACGCTGGTCCGCGACACCCGCTCCGACGACCTGATCGACATCGCCCTGGGCCCGGAATATGTCAGCTTGGCCACACCCGAGGCGGTCGCGATAGCACTGGCCACGCCGGTCGCACCCACCGACATTGCCTGCGCGACCGGCAGTGCTACCCCTACCGTTCCTGCCGATCCCGTGACGACTGCGTGAGCGGCCGACCGTGATTTCGCAGGCGCCGTGACTGCCTGGTCGGGGCGCACCCTGAAGGTGGACTTCCGCCCCAGTCGACATGGCATGCCCTTCGCCAACGTCTGGCCCAAGGGTGCCGCGATTCGGGTGCAGAAGCGTTCGGTCGGACGCGTGTACGGCGGACTGTGTGGCGGTATGTGCCAGCTGAGCCGTGATCTGTGGCTCGCCGGAGAACCCATTCCCAGCGATGCCTCCCCCAAGAGTCCCGCCTTCGTCGACCGCCTCGTCGCGGGGCAGATCGAGAGTCTCGGTTTACCGGCTGGGCCGCTGCGCTACCTATCGCTCCAATTGCCCCCACGGCACTCCGCACGGCGCAGGTCGACGGCGCAGACGCTCGCCGCGGTGCGGGCCGATCTCGTGGACGGCCGACCCAGCTGTGTGGGATTGCTCCGAACGTTGTCGTGGAGCCCCGCGGCGCTCAACAAGCATCACGTAGTCCTCTGTTACGCGATGCGCGAGGACCCGGACGAGACGATCCTGTACGTCTACGACCCCAACCACCCGCGCAGCGATCGGGTACGGCTCACGGTTGGCGCCGACAGCACCATTCAGACCAACCAGAGCGATCCGCAGCCGCTCGCCCTACTCGCCTTCTAGGAGCCGACCGCTACGGCTGGTCAGAAAACCGGCGCGCACTGGGCGAGCCCTGCCCGCCGTCGATGACGATGTTGGCTCCGGTCATCCATGACGCCCGTTCGGAGAGCACGAAGGCGACCACGTCGGCGACCTCGGTCACCCGGCCGAGCCGGCCAAAGGGGAACTCCTCCCGGACGAACCTCTCGAAGCGCTCGGGATCAGCCTGCTGATACCGGTCCCAACTCCCGCCCGTGAAGTAGATGGACCCAGGGCTGATCGCGTTGACCCGGATGGCCAACGGTGCAAGCTCTTGGGCGAGCGTCGTCGCGAGGTGGATCTCGGCGGCCTTGGCGGCGGCGTAGGTAGTACGCGGCGCTGGGCGCATCCCGGTCACCGAGGTGACGAAGATGATCGCCGCTCCGCTCGCCTGGCGCAGGTAGGGCACCGCAGCCTTGGTCACCGCCGCGGCGTGCCCAGCGTTGAGGGCGAACGATGAGACGAAATCGCTGGGATCGGAGTCGAGCAGGTTCCCACCAACCGTCCCGCCGGCATTGGCAACGACCCGGTCGAGACCGCCCAGATCCCCGGCCATGCGGTCCACCGCCGCACTTAGGGCGACAAAGTCGGTGACGTCCGCGGCAGCGGTGACCACCGGCCGCTCATACTCGCTCAGCGCGGCTGCCGCCTTGTCGAGACCATCCTGGTCACGAGCGATCAAACCCAGGGCCGCGCCCTCACGAGCCAGAGCCTGCGCGATGCCCAGGCCGATGCCGCGGCTCCCGCCGGTCACGAGTACTCGCGCGCCGTCCAGTCCCAGATCCATGCGTCGTCTCCCCTCACCGTGCCGGCAGCCGATGCCACCGCGCCGAGGCACTAGTGCCCGCGGAAGGCCTCTTCCAGCCACCACGACCCGTGCCGTCCGGCCACCTTCGCATCGATCAGGAGCGGCCGGTCGCGCGGTCCGTTCAGCCAGGTGCTCACCTGGTCCAGATCGTCGACGCAGCGCACGGTGACACCGTCGAAGTCGAAGCCGCGTGCGATCGCCGCCAGATCGGTGTCCGGAAACGTGACGGTGTCCAGCGATTCCGCGCCGCTGAAGTGATGCACCTCGGCGCCGTAGGCGGCGTCGTTGTAGACGACCACAACCATCGGCAGTCCGAGCCGGCGCACGGTTTCCAGTTCTGCGATGCCCATCAGCGCGCCGCCGTCGCCGAGGGCCGCGACCGGTAATCGATCCGGCCGCGCCAGCGCTGCTCCGATCGCTGTGGACAGTCCGAGCCCGATGCTCTGGAACGCTTGGGTGAAGCAGAAGCCGAACTCGTCGGGTACCGAGAGGAACATGCTCGGGTACCCCATGAAGTTGCCAGAATCGACCGACACGATCCGGTTGCTGGGCAGGAGATCGTCCAGGCCGATTGTCAACGTCCGCGGGTCGAGCCGAGCACTGTCTCCGACTCCGCAACCCCAGTCCTCGTACGGCACATCTCGCCACCATCCCTCGTGGCGGATCCGGCTGGCGATCTCCGCGCTGCGATAGCCCTGCCCAGCCGCGTCGGCCGCATCGGTGACGGCGCCGGCAACCTCGGCGCTGTCTCCGATGACTCCTATATCGATGTCGCGATGCCGCCCCAGCGCACCGGGATCGATGTCGACCTGGGCCACCGTGGCCGCCGGTCCGATCAGCCGGCCGTGTCGCATCGTCCACATGTTCAGCGCACAGCCGAAGCCGACGATCACGTCGGCATCCCGGATGATTTCGGCCGCGAGTGGCGTGGCGAAACCGCCGGAGACATCCAACGACCATGGGTTGCCGTGGAAGAGTCCCTTGGCCACGGCTGACGTAGCCAGGAGCGCGCCGTACGCCTCTGCCGCCTTCTCGAGCTCGGTACGGGCGTGCCGCGCTCCGCGCCCAGCGACGAACACCGGGCGCTGCGCCCCGGCCAGGACCCGGACCAGGGCGGCGGCGCCCTCGCGAGCCGAGGGCGGCGCCGCAGGAACGGGTTGGACGCCGTTCGCGTCAGCCGCATCAGCCGGGACCGCCAGCGACTGAATCTCGAGGGGAAGGTTCACCAGAACGGTGCGGCGCTCCCGGGCGGCCAGGTCGTAGGCCGCTACTGCCTGGAGGGCTGCCCGCGCCGGATCGTCCACCCGGATCGACTCGGCGCCCACGGCTCGGGCCAGCGCGGGTTGGTCGACATAGAAGTTCGACGCGGGATTGGTCGCCTCCGCGGCAAGGACCAGCAGCGGCGTGCGGCTCTTGGCCGCCTCGGCCAGACCCGTCATCGCATTGGTCAGCCCGCAGCCTTGGTGCAGGGTCACCACGCCGACCGCATCGCTCATCCGGGCGTACGCGTCAGCCATCACGGTCGCGCCCATCTCATGCCTGGCCGCGACGTAGCGGGCCCCGGAAGCAATCAGCGCATTCGTGACATGGAAGTTGCCGCTGCCCACGACCCCGAACGCCTGCCGCACGCCACGTCCGAACAAGGTCGCCCCGACCACTTCGGCGACCGTGGTACTCACCGCTGGACGAGGGCCATCACCCGGGCCGGGCTGCCCGAGCCGCCCACGATCGGCAGCGGCGCGGCGATCAGTACAGCCCCTTGCGGCGGGAGCTGGACGAGGTTGCGCAACTGGGTCAGCCCGTATTTGCCCGCTCCCAACAGGAAGGAGTGGCAGGGAAAGGCCGGCTCGAACGAGTGTGCGGCACCGGCGTCCGTGCCGACGGTCTCCACTCCGACACCGATGATCGGTGCTTCCTCTGCCAACCATCTGGCGCACTCGACCGAGATGCCCGGAGTGTGTGGCCCGGTCTCGTTGGCGTTGAGGAACTCCTCCTGGTCGTAGCTGCGGGAGTCCCAGCCGGTCCGGTAAAGCAACCAGCCGCCGTCGGGGAGTGGCTCATGCTCGGCCTCCCATTCCTTGATGTGCTCGACTTCCAGCAGGAAGTCCGGATCCTGCGCCGCCTGGTCGGCGAAGTCGAGGACCGCGGCAGGCCCCACCAGCCGGTTCGGCGGCACCTGGGACACGTCCTCCCCGCCGCTGGACGTCACCCAGTGAACGGGCGCATCGAAGTGCGTGCCGGTGTGTTCGCCGGTGCGGAAGTTGTTCCAGTACCAAGCCGGCCCGCGCTCGTCGTACCGGCTGATCTCCTCCAGTTCGAACGGCCAGGTCTGGCCGAACGGCTCGGGCAGCATCAGGATCGGCGTGCTGGTCTGGAGCGGTGCGGTCAGATCGATCACCTCGACCGACCTGTCGGTGAGTGCACTCAACAGCGCTGGCAACACGGTCATGACGTCACTCTTCCCCCTCCCCGGGACTCTGAACAACCAGCGTGC
>JALZIX010000447.1 GCA_030860025.1 Actinomycetota bacterium | reverse complement strand
ACCTGACCGCCGACGAGGAGGACCGCCACGTCGTGGCGCAGGCCAACTCACCGCTGGATCCCAAGGGCCACTTCACCGACGAACGCGTCCTCGTCCGACGCAAGTTCGGCGAGGTCGACTACATCGCACCCGACGGCGTGGACTACATGGACGTCTCACCGCGCCAGATGGTCTCGGTCGCGACCGCCATGATCCCGTTCCTGGAGCACGACGACGCCAACCGCGCCCTCATGGGTGCCAACATGCAGCGTCAGTCGGTTCCGCTGCTGCGCAGCGAGGCCCCGCTGGTCGGCACCGG
The DNA here is from genome assembly GCA_030860025.1 of Actinomycetota bacterium. Taxonomy (GTDB): domain Bacteria; phylum Actinomycetota; class Actinomycetes; order Mycobacteriales; family Geodermatophilaceae; genus JACCQS01. The sequence goes on along the minus strand of JALZIX010000447.1, from coordinate 1,709 downwards.
CATGGAGCTTCGTGCTGCCGTCGACGCGGGTGACGTCGTCACCGCCGAGAAGGCCGGCGTCGTCGAGGACTCCAGCGCGGACTACCTCACGGTGATGGCCGACGACGGCACTCGCCAGACCTACCGGCTGCACAAGTTCCGCCGGTCCAACCAGGGCACCTGCGTCAACCAGAAGCCCCTGGTCGCCGAGGGACAGCGGGTGGAGCAGGGCCAGGTGATCGCGGACGGTCCGTGCACCGACGGCGGGGAGATGGCGCTGGGCAAGAACCTGCTGGTCGCGTTCATGCCGTGGGAGGGCCACAACTACGAAGACGCCATCATCCTGAGCCAGCGTCTGGTCCAGGACGACGTGTTGTCCTCGATCCACATCGAGGAGTTCGAGGTCGACGCGCGCGACACCAAGCTGGGCGCCGAGGAGATCACCCGGGACATCCCCAACGTCTCCGAGGAGATTCTCGCCGACCTCGATGAGCGCGGCATCATCCGCATCGGTGCCGAGGTCGTGCCGGGCGACATCCTGGTTGGCAAGGTGACCCCCAAGGGGGAGACCGAGTTGACCCCGGAGGAGCGACTGCTACGCGCGATCTTCGGGGAGAAGGCCCGCGAGGTCCGCGACACCAGCCTCAAGGTCAAGCACGGCGAAGGCGGCAAGGTCATCGGCATCCGGGTCTTCGCCCGTGACGACGGCGACGAGTTGCCGGCCGGCGTCAACGAGCTGATCCGGGTCTACGTCGCGCAGATGCGCAAGATCTCCGACGGCGACAAGCTCGCCGGCCGGCACGGCAACAAGGGAGTGATCGCCAAGATCCTGCCGGTCGAGGACATGCCGTTCCTGGCTGACGGGACCGCCGTGGACATCGTGCTCAACCCGCTGGGTGTTCCTGGCCGGATGAACGTCGGCCAGGTTCTGGAAACCCACCTCGGCTGGGTGGCCAATGCCGGCTGGGAGGTCGAGGGCGACCCCGACTGGGCAGCCAGGCTGCCCGAGCCGGCCCGCTCGGGTGCGCCCGGTACTCGTACGGCGACTCCGGTCTTCGACGGTGCCCGCGAGGAAGAGATCACCGGTCTGCTCGGCTCGACCCTGCGCAACCGGGACGGCCAGCGGATGGTCGAAGGAACCGGCAAGGCGCGGCTGATGGACGGCCGCTCCGGCGAACCGTTCCCCGAGCCGGTGGCAGTCGGCTACATCTACATCCTCAAGCTCCTGCACTTGGTCGACGACAAGATCCACGCCCGTTCCACCGGTCCCTATTCGATGATCACCCAGCAGCCGCTCGGCGGTAAGGCGCAGTTCGGCGGCCAGCGCTTCGGTGAGATGGAGTGCTGGGCGATGCAGGCTTACGGCGCTGCCTATGCGTTGCAGGAACTGTTGACGATCAAGTCCGACGACATCGTGGGCCGGGTCAAGGTCTACGAGGCGATCGTCAAGGGCGAGAACATCCCGGAACCTGGTATTCCCGAGTCGTTCAAGGTGCTGCTCAAGGAGCTCCAGTCGCTGTGCCTCAACGTCGAGGTGCTCTCCAGCGACGGGCAGTCCATCGAGCTGCGGGACACCGACGACGAGGTGTTCCGGGCCGCAGAAGCGTTGGGCATCGACCTGACCCGCCGCGAGCCCAGCAGCGTCGAGGATATGTGACCTCCGTATCGCCACTGCCGCACTTCGGCCCGATAACGACACTCAGCAATGCAACGCGACAAGAGGGATAGCC
>JALZIX010000383.1 GCA_030860025.1 Actinomycetota bacterium | reverse complement strand
GGGTCGTTGGAGGTACGTGAGCACGGCGAGCACTCGACGATGTCCATCCTCGCTCTCCGGAATGTCGAGCTTGGTGAAGATGTGCCGGATATGAGCTTCGACGGTGCGTTCGCTGACGACAAGGCGGTTGGCGATCCCCACGTTGGTCAAACCCTCGGCCATGAGCCCCAGCACTGTACGTTCGCGCTCCGACACCCTCGCTAGTGGACCGCTGCTGACGCGGGAGACCAGGCTGACGACGACCTGCGGGTCGAGCGCCGAGCCACCCTGGGCGACTCGTTCCGCGGTGGCGAGAAAGTCGCGCACTTCGAGCACGCGATCCTTGAGGAGGTAGCCGAATCCTCCCATGGCAACGAGGGTCACGGCATGGGTGGTCTCGATGTGCTGGGAGAGCACGAGGACGCCGACCTGAGGATGAGTTTCCTTGATCGCCCTCGCGGCCTGCGCACCTTCGTCGCTGAACGTAGGCGGCATGCGGACATCGACAACCACGAGGTCTGGAAGCTCCTGTGCAACCGTCGCGAGCAGCTGCTCGGCGTCGCCGAGCGTGGCTACGACCTGGTGTCCGCCGTCCTCGAACAGGCGAGCGAGCCCCTCCCGCAAGAGCGCTTGATCTTCGACGATCACGACGCGCACGGGAACTCCGCGACGAGGATCGTGCCATGGCCTTCGTCGCTGTCGATGGTGAGGGTGCCGCCCTGTGCGGTGACGCGGTCGGACAGTCCGATGAGGCCGGAGCCGATCCGTGCCCGTGCCCTGCCGACGCCGTCGTCCGCTACTGAGATCACCAGCATGTCGTCCTGACGTTCTGCGGCGACCAGGACTCGGCTCGCCCGCGCGTGCTTCACCACGTTAGTCAAGCCCTCGCAGACGGTGAAGTACGCGGCCGTCTCGACGTCAGGGGTGAAGCGGTCAAGCGTCGCCCTGACTTCGACGGGCAGCGGTGCCCGCCGCGCCAACTCCCGTAACGCCGGTTCCAGACCGGCGTCGAGGTGCGCCGGCCGCAGCCCCCTCGCCAGCTCGCGAAGCTCATCTATGGCGACGGCGATCTCGGCGACGGCGCCGTCGATCGCCCGCGAGGCCTCCGGTGCCGCTGACCCGAGAGCGTGTTGGGCGTGTCGGAGGGCAAGACCGATCGAGACGAGGCGCTGCTGCGCGCCGTCGTGCAGGTCGCGTTCGATCCGCCGCCGTTCGTCATCGGCGACGACCACCATTCGCGCCCGCGACGCTTCGACCTCGTCAAGCTGGCGGCGCAGCTCGACTTGGAGGCGGGCGATCTCTATGGCCAATCCCCCGACTTCGATCAGCTTCGGCAGGAGGACGCGCTGGGCTTCCTCCGCGCCGCGGATCGCCACTGTCCCGAGTGTCGCACCACCCCGTCGGATCGGGAGACGGACCCACCCGTCGTCGTCGTTCACCGGGAGCCCGTGAATGTCAACGTAACGCTCGCTCCCGGGCAGAACGAACCGCAGTTCGAGACGTTCTACGCCCGACGCCTCCCGCAACACGTCCTCGATCGCCTCCGGGGCTGCTCGCCCGCCGCGCAGATCCTCGAGGAAGGCGGCCACTCGTTGGGCGGCTTCGTAGCGATCTCGGCTGAAGCGACGGTCGACCGACGTCTGCACCCGATCGCGCAGCGGGCGGAATGCCACCGCCACGACCAGGGTCGCTCCGGCGGTCACCCAAGCCGAATTCCTTCCAACGGCGACACCGATGACTAGGGCGCTCGCCGCGTAAGCAGCGGCGAGCATGGCCGTGATCACGGTGTAGACGACCGTCCGATTGATGACGACGTCGATGTCGTACAACCGATATCGAAGGATGGCGATGCAGGCGGCGACCGGGAGCGCGGTCAACGCCAGCGCGACGAGCGGCCGGACGATCGGCGTCACGTTCCAGAGGATGGGCGCGGAGGACAGGATGACCACAGCGCATACGCCGGCGAAGGCGAACCACTTCAGCTGTTGGCGCTGGACGCCCCGAGCGGAGCGGAAGCGGAGGGCAAGCGGCACGACCGACACGAGAACGGAGCCAAGAAACAGGGTCGTCCCAACGGCACGAAGCGCGTCCGTCAGTCCGCTGTCGACGGCATAGGGGTTGGTTCCGCCAACGAAGTCGGGCCCGAGAGCAGTGCTCAGCGCCCAACCCGGCGTGGCCAGGAGGACGCCGAGGACGTTGACCCACGCCACAGCTCGCCAGGCTGGCGCCAGCGTGCGGCCGTCGGGGAAGAGCAAGAAGGTCAGCACCATCACCAATCCGCCTGGGATCCAGCTCCAGAGGGGCATCCACTCGCCGAGCGTCCCGCCAGGCCAGCCTGACTCAGCGGCCCGTAGGCCCCACCCTTGGGCGAGGTCGGCAGAAACGGCATTCCATACGGCCGATGCGCAGAACAGCCAGCCGATCGGGTTGTTCGCATGGCGGGATGCGATAAGCGCGCCCGCGCCCGCGAGACTGACGGTGTACAGGGCGTAGAGGGCCGTGTCGTAACGGGGCTCGAGTCCCCAGGACAACACGAACGCCGCCACCTCGAGGACCAGCGTCGCCCCGAACAGTGACGCCGGCAAACGATGCAGGCGTAGGTGCCTCACGGACACCGATTGTCCTGACCGGCCCGTCGGTCGGCAACGGTGCTGGCGCGAGCCAGTTCTCAGTGGTGGCACGGACCGCGGTTTCCGCGCCTGTACCGATGACGCGTCGACCGACCGTTCCTACTGTCACCGACGGATAGCTTACCCAACCCAGGAGGAACCATGTCCCGTGCAAGTGTCGAAACGTCGGCCAACCGTCGCGACGAGAGGAGGGAGCGGATCGCCGCCCTCAGCGGCGTCGCATTCGTCGTGCTCCTCCTCGTCCACGCCGCTCTCCAGGCCGGAAACTTGCCCACATTGACCGACCCCGCCGACGATGTCGTGCGGTACCTGAGTGACAAGAAGGTCGAGATCCAGATCGGCGCCTATCTCCAAGGGCTCGCCGTGGTGGCCTACGTGTGGTTCCTGGGCAGCCTCTGGCATCTCCTGCGCCGGACCGAAGGGGGCGCCGGGCGGCTCTCGGTGGTGGCCGCCGCCGCCATTGCTGTGGGCATCGGGCTCGTCGCCGTTCACATCGCGATCCTCACCGGGTTGGCGCTCCGCGCCGACCAGGGCTTTGACGCCGAAGTCGTCTCCGCCCTCTACCTGATCGCCTTCATGGTGCTCGGGATGTCCAGCTTTGCCTGCGCCGCCTTCACCGGCGCGGTCGGCGCGCTGGTCCTCCGCACCGGCGCACTCCCGCGGTGGTTCGGAGGTTTCAGCCTCACCTCGGCCTTGCTGTGGCTGCTCGCCGGCGTGGGCGCCACGACGGAGGACGACCTGTGGGGGCTCGTGGGCTTGCTCGCCTTCCTCGTGTGGCTGACCTGGACGGCAACCGCCAGCGTCCTGGTGGCTCGGCGGGTCCCCGCGGCCGGACTAGCCGGCGGCCAGGAGCCCGTACGCGGCGAGCGGATCGCCAGCTGAGCTTGTCGGCGATTACCAACTTGACACAGATACTCGTCTTACAGGCGCGCAAGGATCGGGCCTTCGTCGTCGCAACTGCCGACGTGCAGCGTCTGCAGGCATCGGCCCTCGTCAAGCACATGGCGACACAGCAGCGCAGCAGCCGCAGCACCCTTTCGCTGTGCCGCCTGCACGCCAGTTCTTCACCAGTTGCGCGGCAGTGACCGGCTCGTCGGTTCGTACCCTGCCGGCCCCGGCCAGTCGCCGCCAGCGACCTGAGTCTGGCCGAACAGGTAGCCACGGCAAGAGCCAACGACCGGACCTGGGCGCAGATTGGAGCGGTGCTCGGCGTGACCAAGCAGGCCGCGCGTGAACGCTTCGGGGAGCCCGCGCACCGCTAGCCCTTTGCATTCCAGCGGGCCATGGACGCCCAGAGATTTGGAAAGTCCCTTCACCTGCGTCGGCCAACGCGGGTCGAGCGGTCACTCTCGCCTGCCCGCAGGCGAACGGCGCGTCACAGTCCACAGCCATCGCACCAAACGCGGCATGAGAGCCGTTTCGACGAGGCTCCCGCTGAACCGCGGGTCCCTGGCACGATGCCGGTGTGGAGAGTTCGTTGTTGGTCGGGGGCGTCCTCGTCGCCGGACTGGGGATCTTCCTAGTGGGTGCTGCCGCGTGGCGGCTCGACTACCAACGCCCGCTACAGGAGTCGCTGCCCGTCATCCACTGGGACCGCCGGCGCCGGGCCTGGATCCACGCTTGGATGATCGCCGCCATGGTCGTCACTCCGGCGGGGCTGGCGGGTCTCGCGGTAGACCTGGAAGAGCCCACCGCCATGGTCCTCACGGCCATGGCGGCAGCGGTGTACGTGTCCGGCGGGGTCTGCTGGATAGCCTCGCTGGCCTTCCGCATCACGGTGGTGCCCTGGGCGGCGGAGCGGACGGTCACCGTCGGGAAGGTGCCCGACGGCTTCGCCGCCTACGACCGGTGGGCCGGCGCACTTTACAGCGTCCACATGCTCACCGCCTATGTCGCGTCCGCCGTGCTCGGGATCGCCGTGCTTATCTCGGACGCCTTGCCGACGTGGCTCGGCTGGACCGGCGTTGGCTGGGGACTCGCCTTCGCGGCGGGTCTCGTGGCGACTCGGTTCGCGGGGCCGTTCAACCCGCCCTTCTGGGCTCACCTCTACACCGGAACCGTTGGCGTGTTTTTGCTCCTCCACTGATGCTGCTGACGTTCAACGGAAGGTGCGCTGCGATCCGGATAGGCAGGGTCATGGGCCAGGAAGAAGCCCAGGCTGAGCGCTATGGGAAGCGGATGGGTGGACACGTACAGGTGACCCTTCCCAGCGATTGGGTGCAGCAGCCCGTCAGGTATGCCATCGGCGGTGCGGCGGAACAGGTCCTCGGAGTAGAACGGGTCGGCGGTCCCGCCGAGTACCAGCGTCGGTGCGGTTACCTCCTTGGACGAGGCTCGGCGTCGAAGGCATCCCCTGCGGCAATGGTGGCCAGCAGGTCGGCCGGATCCGGGGCCGCGAGCAGCGGACCGGCGAGCCAGCCCATCCCGCTGGCTGGTGCTGCTTGCGCGGGCGTCGGTGCGAGGAGACTCATGACAGCGGCCCAGGCAGCACGGCTGTTACCTGCCCGAGTGTGTCGTGCCAGGTCGGCCGGGGCACGTCGCCCCTGTGGCGAGAGTCGGAAGGCGCCCGGAGCGAGCACCAGCCGACGGACTAGGTCCGGGTGGTCGATCGCCAGTTGCAGGGCGACAGCGGCGCCGGTGGAGATACCTTGGAGCAGCACGGGCTCGCGAGGTCGTCACGGATGGCGTCGGCGTAATCGGCGGAGATGTCATCCATCGTGACGCCGGTGGTCAGCCCGGGGCGACGGTTGACCAAGTACACAGTGAAAGTGGTGCGTCAGCGGGGCCGCTGCCGCAAGGTAACTACGTCGCTACCAGCCCGTCGGGTTCTTGTGTTGGGGCTCACCCGTGGCCATGACAAGAGGTGGGCCTTCGCCAAGCCGCAGCTACGGCAGGCCTGAACCGAGCACCCCTCAATGACCTTTTCCACACCGGCAGGCGCCGCAGTGGTCGGTATGTGACTTCGTCGACGGGCCCTCTGCGCGGAAACCACGTCCGCTCATCGGCATAAGGGGACATCCGGCCGGTCGCGAAGACACCACGAGTGAGCGGACCGGACGGACCACGGCTTTCGGCGACCGGGTCGGGGCCGCCGCGGCGCTGGAGGCGATCGCCGACCTGGCCGTGGCCGGCGACGAGCCCGGGCGGTCGCTTCGCCTGCTCGCCGCGTCGCAACGGTTCCACACCGTGTCGGGCATCGCCCGCTTCTCCCTCCAGGCCGACCGCTTCGAACGCGCCCGCAACACCGCACAGGCAGAACTGGACTCCGTCGACGCCACCGCATACTGGGACGCCGGCAGCCAGCTGTCGCTGGACGAAGCGATCGCCTATGCCCGCCGCGGGCGGGGCGAGCGTCAACGCCCGCAGATCGGCTGGGCCTCACTGACTCCCGTCGTCAGGCTCATCGCCGGCGCGGTAGACGACCTCACCACAGGGGGACCTCGCCCAGAGACAGAGGTACTTGGCCCTTCAGACCGGGACTGCGTCGAATTTCTGTGAGATCTCACGTCTGGTCGCTGGGTCTCGCACGCTGTCGGCGGGAAGCTGGCTGAGTTCCCGGAACATGTCTTCGAGCCCGGCTGGAGCGTTGATCCCGAGAAGTGTTCCGCCTCCAGGATGGGCGGTGATCATGTGCGCGGTACCCCGTGGCACCAGGAGGTAGTCCCCCTGGCTCAGCGTGATCTCCTGCTCGGCGCAGATGAAGTCGAACGTGCCCGCGAGCACATAGAAGGACTCCTCCGTTTCGTTGTGAACGTGCGGAACCGTCCAAGGTCCCTCTCCGCCAATGAACTCCAGCACGGCGAGCTGTCCGTCCGAGACCCGGCCGTCAGCGAGAACCCGCATCTTGATGATCCCAAGGTCGCGGATCTCGCCCTCCTCACAGCGGACTATGTGGCCCACAGTCATGTTGCCCTCCTTCGTTAGATGACCCACGGTCTCGCCCGCCGAGCGCGAAGGCAATCCCAGTTTTTGAACCACTAACCGGAAGGCACCCGGTCCACAATGATGTCGTGCGCACCTACGGTCAGTACTGCCCAGTCGCCCGGACATCCGAGATATTCGCCGAGCGGTGGACGCCGATCATCGTCCGCAACCTTCTCGGCGGCGCTACTAGTTTCGGGCAACTCCGCGCTGGCGCCCCAGGTATTCCCAAGGCACTCCTCGCCGACCGGCTCAACACCTTGGCTCGCGCCGGTGTCCTGACCCGGCATGTAAGCACGTCGACAAGGGCCGTCACCTACGAACTGACGCCGGCCGGGGCGGAACTGAAGTCAGTGTGCGACGCCATGGGCGCATGGGGAATGCGGTGGCTCGAGGTCGAGCCCCGGCACATCGATCCCGCCTACATCCTGTGGGCGACCGCGCGCCTCGTTGACATCGAGAAGCTTCCCGAGCACCAAGTCGTTGTGCGTTTCGATCTGCGTGATCTGCCGGACGAGCGGTACTGGATGCTGTTGCGCCGCCCGCAATCCGAGATCTGCAGCCGGTATCCAGGCATCCCAGAGGACCTGATCGTCTGCGCCGACGCCGACGCCCTGGCGCAGCTTCACCTGCGCAAACACACCTACCAACACCTCGTGCGACAGCAAAGAATCAGCATCGTCGGTCCACCGGCACTGGCCCGCGCGTTTCCCACGTGGATACGTCCGAGCCCGTACGCCGACGCACACCCGTAAGTCCATCGGGCACACCCAGCAGACCCGTCGAAGGTGGTCTCCGCGTAGGCGAAATCGAAGAGTGGTCTTCCGCCCATTGGCATGAGCGTGAAGCCGGACGGCGCACGCAGTCATTACAGCCGGAAGTCCGTCGCTCTGTGCCCATGGCGGCCGCCCGTGGGATACCGAGCGCTCCGGTTGCTCCGACTTGTTGTCGTCAGGCGTTGCCGTCAGCGTTGCCGTCAAACCGCGTTCCCAGGCCGTGACCCATAGTTATCATCCCAGGTCACGGCAGAGCCGACGCCCGGATTTGAACCGGGAACCGCCCGATTACAAGTCGGGTGCGCTGCCAATTGCGCCACGCCGGCGGGACCCGCGAAGCGCACGGGTCCTGGCCAGCCTAACGGCGCGGACGAGGAGCCCGACGCCCCCAGCCCGCGCCGATGAGCCGCCCAGCCGGCGCCGCTGAGCCCCAGCCAGCGCGAGCTGTGCGAAACCTCGCACAACCTCGTGTTCGGCAGCGCAGCTCTGCCGGCCAACTGCTCCCATGATCAGACTTACACTTTGGCGGTGCACCTCCTCTTCGTGTGTACCGGGAACATCTGCCGGTCACCTACGGCTGAGCGGTTGACGCTTGCCTATTCCGAGGCTGAGCGGGACGCGCTCGGCGGTGTGCTGACCGCCCGCAGTGCCGGAACGTCTGCAGTCGTGGGGCGTCCGATGGAGAGTTCGGCCAGCTTGGTGCTCAAGGGACTGGGCGGAACGCCGGATGGCTTCATCGCTCGACAGTTGGCCGAGGAAGACGTCCATGCAGCCGACCTGGTGTTCACGATGACCCGCAGCCACCGGGCGGCGGTGTTGCAGATGGCTCCGCGGATGATGTCGCGCACCTTCACCCTTCGCGAAGCCGCCGCACTATTAAGAGCCGCCGACGGGACGCTGCTGGCGCACGAGCCGGATCTCGACAGCCGGGGACGCCAGTTGGCCGCGACCCTCACCCGGCTTCGCGCGGCAAGGATCGTCCAACGAGACCGCCAGCGCGACGACATCACCGACCCGATCGGTGGGGACCTGGAGAAGTTTCAGCGAGTGGGCGACGCCATCGCCGCGTCGTTGCTGCCGCTGCTCGGTGCGTTGTCGGCCAACGGCGTGCGACACCTTGAGGGCGGTCGCAGCCCAGCCGTCAGCGGCTGATCAGTAAGGCACCTCGGGGAGCAGATCCTCACCGAACTCAGCTAAGTGGTCGGCCAGCGTGTCATCCTGCAGGTAACTCCACATCGGCGCCGCCTGCGCAGTGTCGATGTACACGACGCTGGCGGCGCCCTCGCGCCCGAGTCCGGCAACAGGCACAGTGAGAAAACTCAGACTGTTCTGGTTGAGGTTGCGCAGCGAAAAGGCAAGGCCCAGCATGTCGGCCTGTGTCAGCGTCTCGTCGACACTGATCGCGTTTGTCAGGGCCAGCAAGAGATCGTCGGTCTTGCCCAGGTCGCCGAGCATGTTCTGCTGGAAGACCGTTCCCATCACCGCGCGCAGATAGTTCTGTTGTCGCTGTACCCGGTCGAGGTCACCGCCGGGCAGCCCCTTGCGCTGTCGCACGTAGATCAGCGCCTCGGCACCGTTGAGATGGTTGAGGCCCTGCTCGAAGGTCACCCCACCCTGCGACGTCGTCTCGGCCACCCGTACGTCGACCCCGCCCAGCGCATCGGTGATCTCCTTGAAGCCAAAGAAGTCGACCGCGGCAAAGTGGTCGATCCGAACGCCCGTGAGTTGCTCCACGGTCTGGATCAGCAGCGTCGGCCCGCCGAAGGCGTACGCGGCGTTGATCTTGTTGAGACCACGACCCGGGATGGGCACCCAGGAGTCCCGCGGGATCGAGATGAACTGGACCTGGTTCCGCGGTCCACTGATCCGCATGATCATGATGACGTCTGCGCGGTCGCCGGGCGGGCCTTCAGCATCGGGATCGCGTGAATCCGAGCCCACCAGCAAGAACGTCACCGGGTCCTCGCCGCTCTTCGCGTCCGGCGGTGGGGGCCGGGTCTCCTCGTCGATCCCCACGAACGGGTTCGCGATCTGCTCGATGTTGCCGAGATAGCGCTGGGTGAAGAAGAAGAACACCCCAACGGCGGCCAGCCCCAGGACGAGTCCAGAGACGAGGACAACGATCAGTGCCTTCTGCCAGCCCTTACGTTCTGCCTTGGCTGGCTTGCCCGCCCTCCGGCGGCGTCGATTCGACCGTGACTCGCGGTATTCAGGGTCGGACTCGTCAGCGTCGTACAAGCTCGCGCCGTCCTCCGACCCGTCGAGGAAATCGGGATCCTGATCCTGATAGGGATCGTCGGCACCGTGTCGGCTCATACCTCACGACTGTTCAGATTGGTGGCTCCCGGGCACAGGCATGCTCGTCGTGCAGCTGTCATGGTGCCCCCGTCCAGATTCGCACGCTCGGCAGGAGTCTAACGCGGGGCATGACCCGATCTGGTCCCACGACATCACCCCGCGTAGGAATCACACATCGTGATGTCAATCTACCTTTTGTAGCCGATTCCTGAGATTGCCATACGGGGTGTTAACGGCTTCGAAGGAACCGCTACCCTCGCGCGTGCGTCGCAGTACGGGCGCCACTGCATGTAACGAGCCAAGAGGAACAGGGGAAATAGTGACGGTCGCAAGACCAAGCGTGGCCGCGGTCACTGAGCTCAGGACCGAGATCGCCCCACGCAACGACTGGCGACGCGCGCACATCGCGACGCTGGTAGCGCTTGATGCGACCCTCATCGTGGCTGCTGAGGTGATCGCCTACCTCGGTCGATTCGACACCGCGGTCGCCACTGACTACATCTTCTTACGGTACGGCCTCATCTCAGCGGGCCTGTTGGTCGTCTGGCTGCTGGTCAATGCGGCGTCGGGTGCGTACGAGAGCCGCTACTTCGGTACGGGCCCGGGCGAGTACAAGCGAGTGCTTGCCGGTACGGCGCAGACGTTCGCCCTCGTCGCGATCATCTCGTACGCCTTCCAGTTCAACATCGCTCGCGGCTTCATCACCGCCTCGTTCGTACTAGGACTGATCCTCCTGCTCATGGGGCGCAATCTCGCCCGACATTGGCTCGTACGCCAACGGCACCAGGGCCAGCTCAGCCATCGCGCTCTGGTGGTGGGCTCGGCCGGCTCGGTGAACGAGATGGTCGTCGCCCTCCTGGAAAACCCCGAGGCCGGCCTGCGCGCGGTTGCCTGCTGCACGCCCAGCTCGACCGAGGACTCCGAGTGGCTATCGCTGGAACGGATCGGCGGGATCTCTGACGTCGCCGCCGCTGCCCGTCGCGTAGGGGCCGACACGGTGGTGGTCACGTCAGGACCGCACATCGACGCCCGCACCCTCCGCTCCATTGCCTGGAGCCTGGAAGGACGCGGCGTCGACCTGGTCGTCACGCCGTCGCTCAGCGGCGTCGCGATCCCACGGTTGAGCATGCGCCCGGTCGGCGGGCTCACGTTGCTGCACGTCGACGAGCCGGAGTTCACCGGGGCGAAGCGCTGGGTCAAGGCAATCATCGACCGCATCGGTGCCGGTATCGGTCTCGTGGTCTTCGCCCCGCTGTTCCTGGTCGTCACGATTCTGATCCGCGTCAGCGACCCGGGCCCGGCTCTGTTCAAGCAGTACCGCATCGGGATGAACGGTCAGCGCTTCCAGGTCTACAAGTTCCGCACCATGTACACCGACGCCGACAAGCGCCTGGCCGAACTCCGTACCGCCAACGACGCTGACGGCTTGCTCTTCAAGCTCAAGTCCGATCCGCGGGTCACCAAGGTCGGGGCGATCCTGCGGCGTACGGCGATCGACGAGTTGCCCCAACTGATGAACGTCCTGCGTGGTCACATGTCGCTGGTCGGTCCCCGGCCGCTCGCCGTTCTCGACTCCGACTTCCAGGGCGACGTACGGCGTCGGTTGCTGGTCAAGCCGGGCATGACCGGACTCTGGCAGATTGGGGAGCGGCTCAACTGGGAGGACGCAGTCCGGCTCGACCTGGACTACGTCGAGAACTGGTCCCTGTCCCTCGACCTCACCATCCTGGCCAGGACCGTGCTCACCGTCGCGCGCGGCGGCGGCTCGTACTAGCTGAGACTCAGGGACGCCCGAGCGCCCGGTAGGTCCACCCGGCCGCGCGCCACAGTTCCGGATCCAGCGCGCTACGGCCGTCGAGGATCCGCCTGGTACGCACGATCCCGTCCAGTGACGAGGGGATCAGCGATCGGAACTCCGCCCACTCGGTCAGATGCAGGATCAGGTCGGCGCCCTGCGCCGCGTCCAGCGCCGTTGGGCAGTAGTCCAGTTGCGGGTACTTCTTGCGCGCGTTGTCCATCGCCTGTGGGTCGTACACGCACACCTGTGCCCCGCGCGACTGCAGCACGCTGGCCACGTCCAACGCCGGGGAGTCCCGGATGTCGTCGGAGTCCGGCTTGAAGGCCGCTCCCCACACCCCGATTCGCCTGCCGCTGACGTACCCGTCAAGCTCGGCCACCGCCAGATCCACCATCCGCGCGCGGCGCCGCAGGTTGATCGCGTCGACCTCGCGCAGGAACGACACTGCTTGCTCGACGCCGAGCTCCTCGGCCCGAGCCATGAAGCCCCGGATGTCTTTGGGGAGACAGCCCCCGCCGAAGCCCAAGCCGGCCTTGAGGAAGCGCGGCCCGATCCGGTCGTCGTGGCCGAGTGCCTCGGCCAACGTGGCGACGTCTGCTCCGGTGACCTCGCACACTTCGGCCATGGCGTTGATGAAGGAGATCTTGGTGGCCAGGAACGAGTTCGCGGCGACCTTGACCAACTCGGCGGTGGCCAGATCGGTGACCACCACCGGGCAGTCGCCGTCGATGACGCCCGCGTACACCTCGCGCAGCGCCTTCTCCGCCCCCTCGTTGGTGACCCCGAGGACGAGCCGGTCAGGTGTCAACGTGTCCTGAAGGGCGTGGCCCTCGCGGAGAAACTCGGGATTCCAAGCCAGGTCTGCCCCTACCCCGACCGGTGCCAGCTGCTGGATCATCTCCGCCAGCCGATCGGCGGTTCCGGCCGGGACGGTCGACTTCCCGACCACCAGGCAGGGATTGGTCAGTTCGGCGGCCAGCGACCGGATCGCCGCATCGACGAAGCGCATATCAGCGGAGTTGCTACCGATCTGCTGCGGAGTCCCGACACAGACGAAGTGGATGTCAGCGCTGGCCGCGACGTCGGCGTACGAGGTGGTGAACCTCAGCCGACCACTGTCCAGGCCACGGCCCAGCACCTCCTCGAGACCCGGCTCGAAGAAGGGGACCTGACCGGCAGACAGCTGGGAGACCTTGTCGGCGTCGACGTCGAGCCCCACGACGTGATGGCCCATCTCGGCCATCCCGGCAGCATGGGTCGTACCGAGATAGCCGGTGCCGATGACACTGACCCGCAGCGACTCTGCCAATTCCCTCGCCCATCCGTCGGTGACCTGTGGGCATCATCCTGTACGGGAATCAGTCGTACGCGCTTTTCGCCGTTGGTGCTACGACTGTTGGGACGCCGGTCGCTTGTCGTACGCCTTTTGTACGGCTGCTCTTACGGCTGACAGCCAGCGGTGACGCCGGCTCGCCATGTGGGCCTACGAGACGGAAAGCGTGAAATAGAAGCGATAGCGTCGGTGTGTGGCCACCAGCAAGGGTAAAAGCCCGGCGATAGAGCTGGAGGTCGGCAACCGGGAGGTGCGGATCACGAACCCGGACCGGGTCTACTTTCCGGCTCGCGGTGAGACAAAGCTCGACCTCGCCAACTACTACCTGAGTGTAGGCGACGGGATCGTGCGCGCGTTGCGTGAGCGGCCGTGCATGATGCACCGCTTCCCTGAGGGCGTTGCCGGCGAGAAGGTGCACCAGAAACGGGTGCCGCACGGGGCGCCGCCGTGGCTGGAGACCGTGCGGGTCGACTTCCCCCGGTACGGCCGGCATGCCAACGAGCTGTGCGTCACCGAAC
>JALZIX010000401.1 GCA_030860025.1 Actinomycetota bacterium | reverse complement strand
ATGTCTCGCACCTGGTGGTCACCTCGGCGCTGGCTGACGGAGACATCGCCACCGCAACGGCCGCGGTGCAGGCCGCTCTGTTGGCGGCCCCGGACGATGTGAAGGTGCTCGTCGACGCGGTGTGGGTTGCCTTCCAGAGCCGCCACGAGGCGGAGGCCGAGGCCATCGTGGCGCGGATCATTCAGCTCAGCGATGTCGACGCCGATGTCGACCTTGATCCGAAGATCTTCCGAGCAATCGATCGGGCCCGGCAGTTGCTGGATCAGGCGTCCTAGCCGAGCAAGTACAGCAAGCCTGTCCGGTCACCTGAGCCGGTCCGCTCGTACCCGCACCCGACCTCGCGCCCCCCGATCTTGATCTCCCGCCCCGCCGAGCGAGGCTCCGTACTCTCCGGCCTGCCTGAGCTGCGTCCCGAGGGTGCGTCCGGGAGGAAAACGGGAGGTTCCTGAGCAGGGTCGCCGCATGGAAACCAGACACCTTTCGGCGTTCCCCACCTACCGATCGGCTGGATACCAGCCGCCGCCGCTGCATGTCATCAAGGCGGCGGTGAACGCGATGCGCGCCGGCCAGTTCGACGGCACCGAGCACGAGGATCTGCTGCTTCCGGCAGCTGTTCAGGTTGCGGCTGCAACGGAGCCACGCGGATCGGCGCGGCCCTCACCTCCTGACCTCGGCGCGCCCGCAGTGCTGGTGTTGGCCGGTCATGCGGGTGCTGGTGCGTCCACGGTGGCCTTGGCCTTGGCCGAGGCCTTGAGTGGGCGCTGGCGGGTGCAGTTGGTCGAGTACTCCGAGCCACGCCGCTCCGGGCTGGGTGCGGCAAGCCCGCGCGAGCTCGGTGTGGATGCGGCGGGCTGGCGGCGTGGCCGCCGAGGCGCGCTCGACCTGGCCCGCTTGAGCTCGATCCGAGAACTGGGCGAGTGCTTCCCCCCGCCGCTCCCGTTGGCCCAGCCGCCGGACCACCACAAGGCCGGCGATCGACTCCTGGTCCTCGACCTCGGTTGGGCTGCCACTTCGACGATGGGGGAAGCCAGCTGGGTCACCACGCTGCTGGGCAGCGCCGAGCTGGTCGTGGTGACTCGGTTGACGGTGCCGGGCGTCCGCCAGACCGAGCAACTGCTGTCCTCGCTGCCGGTTCCTGCGGTGTTAGCCCTGGTCGGGTCTGGCCGGTGGTCGGGGGAGGTCGCGGCCAGCTGCGGACCGGCGATCCGGGCCGGGCGGGACTCCGGGCGGGCGGTGATGATCCCCACTGACCGGCGACTCGAGATCTCCGGGTTGACCGCCGACCCGCTCCCGAGGTCGGTTGCCGCGGCCGGCCGGGCGCTGGCCGCTCGTCTGTCACCTGAACGGCTGACTCCGCCCGGAATGCCGCTCCCCCGGCCGAAGGAGTTCTGATGGGGTCTGCGCCGCCGTCTTCCCGCGTCATCACCACAACCAGCGGGACGCGTCAGCACGTGGCCGAGGCGCTGGGCATGGTGGCGGTCCTGGTCTGCACATTCCTGGCCGGGGTGGTCTTGGCCGCCCCTGCGCACGCCTCGCCGGACATTTCCGCGACCGTCTGCCCGGAGGCCCCGCCCGGCACGCAGGACTTCATGAATGACGTCACTGCCTGGGTGAAGTGGGGCGTGCTGGCGCTGATCGTGCTCGCCGCGCTGTTCTCATTGGGGAGCATCCTGCTCGGCCGGATCTTCTCTCATCCGCATGCTTCGAGGTTCGGCTCCATGGGGATCGCGGTGACGGTCATCGTCGCGATCATCTACACCGTCATCCTGGTGATCCTGGACTCGATCACGGGCACCGGGTGCACGTGATGCGAGCGCGCGTCGAAGCCGCGCACTCACCAGCAGAACCGCCGGTGTGGGGCCGCAACAAGCTACTGGCAGTCATGGCCGGCGCCCTGTTGGCCGTTGTCCTGCTGCTGGCCGGCCTGGTGCTGGCCGTGGGGTACGCCCTGACTCCGCAGGACTCGGCGGCAGCCGCCGCGAGCACCGCCACAACCCGTACGTCGGCCGGTGACGGACCGGCCGTACGCACCGACCCTCGGCATGATGCCGTAGCCGACGAACCGATGCCGACCGCCGGTCACCGCGACGCGCTGCCCGGCCCGCTCTCGACCCGCGACCCTGGAGTCATCGAGCTGCCCAGGGCGACCGGCACCGGACCGGCGGATGTGCCGACCGGGTTCCCGCACACCTTCGAAGGCGCCCTGGCTCAGCTGGCCGCCATCGATGTCACAGCTATGCAGACCGGCTCGCTGGCCGGGGTCCGGGAGGTCATCACCGGCTGGGCCGCACCAGGTGGTCCGACCTCGGAAACCTGGACCGGTGTGCTGGGGATGTCACGCATGCTGTCCTCGGCGGGCCTGTCAGGAAGCGGCTCCCCCCAGCTGGCCGTGGTGGTACGACCCGCGATGGGCCTGATCAAGGGCACCGTCGGACCCGATTTCGCCGTCGTATGCGTGGATTTCGAGTTCACCGTCACACTTGCCAGGACCGCCCGGATCGCCATCGCCGATTGCCAGCGGATGGTCTGGGACGACGACCGCTGGATCATCGGGCCCGGCCCGGAGCCGGCCCCGGCCCCCTCCGTCTGGCCAGGAACCGATCTGGCCATCGAGGTCGGCTACCAGGACCTTCGCTATGTGTAGGCAGGGGGGCCTGCTGGGCGCAGCACTGGCTGTCGCTTTCCTCTTCGCCCTGGCACCGCTGACGTCGGTGCACGCGGATGGTCAGGGCGGCCCGGCGCGGGGTCTGTCGGCGTTCCCGGCCGCGCCCATCGAGGAGGACCCGGAGTTGCCGTGCCTGCCCACCGACGTCTTCTGCAACGTCGGGGAGGGCTTCGACTGGCTCGGTGGTGAGGTCGGCGAGGCGATCGGCGACCTCTGGATCGCCTGCATGACAGCCCTGTGGGAGGCCGGCCTGTGGCTGCTCGCACTGGCCTTCAGTGTGATCGACGCCTTCACCACACCGGACCTGTCCGCCGACGGCCCGATGGGCGAGGTCTACCCGTTCACGTTCGCGATCGGGGCCGCCGTTGCCGTCCTGATGGCACTGATCCAGGTGGGCGCCGCGGCGTTCCGTCGGGACGGGCAATCGCTGGGCAGGCTCGCGATCGGGGTGGTGCAATTCGGCCTCGTCTGGGTCGGGTACATCGGGTTGGCCGCCTTGCTGGTCACCGGGGTGTCCGGGCTGACCAACGGGCTCCTGGACGGACTGTTGGACATCGACAACTTCGCCCAGTTCGACGTGTCCCTCGGCATCGAGCGGGAGATCACTGACGGCACGCTCGCCACCGTGCTCGGGCTGTCATCGCTGTGCCTGCTGTTCCCCGCCTCGGCCGCTTATCTACTCCTGATGTTGGTCCGGGCAGCAGCATTGATGATCCTCGCAGCCACCTCCGCGATCGTCGCCGGAGGTCTGTTCGCCGAGACGAGCCGGGCCTGGTTCTGGAAGTCGCTGCGCTGGTTCATCGCCGCCCTGTTGATGTCGCCGCTGGCAGTACTGGTTCTCGGGATCGGGGTCAACATCACCGAGGGCGTCGTGGCCGGGCGGGGTGACGATGACGCCGCCGCGGTCGGCATGGCCGTGGTCGGATGCCTGCTCATCCTGGTCGGCGCGATCTGCCCGTTGATCCTTTTCCGGCTCCTCGCCTTCGTTGATCCGGGCACCATGACTGGCCTGGCAATGCGTCAGTCGCTGATGGCATCCGGCGGAGTCCTGGGGCTGCTGGGCGGTGCCGGCTCGTCGGTTCGCGGCGGTTCCCGCGACGGCTCCGGGGCTGGAACCGGTGCGTCGACCAGGGTCTCCGGTGGCCGGGCGCAAGGAGAGTCCACCGCGGAGGGCTCGACGCAGGGCCGGTTCGGCGGTGCCATCCGCGCCTTCGCAACGGGGTCGGCGGCGGCCGGGCAGATTGCCGGTACCGCTGCGGCCGTCGGCTCGGATGTGCTCATCGGAGCCGGCGTGGGCCACCAGGCGCTGTTCCTCGGCCCGCCTGGCAGCGGCCCGATAGTCGCGACCCGCAGAGTGCGAGCCGGGTCGTCGGGAGCGCAGCCACCGCCATCCTTGGGAGGGCCCGGCGCTGCGCCGGGCCCGATCCGAACCCCCACCAGGCCGATGCCGCAGACCGGCGGCGGGGCTGCCGCGCTACCCAGGTCGTCGGCCTGGAAGGCAGACGCGGTCGGAACCGCGCATAGCTCGGGCGAGGGAGGTCTCCCAGCGTGAGCGCAGTCCGCTACAGCGACTACGCCCGCGACGTGTCGGGCTGGTTCTTGGGGATGTCCGGTGCCCAACTGGCGCTCCTGGGGACCGC
>JALZIX010000397.1 GCA_030860025.1 Actinomycetota bacterium | reverse complement strand
TGGCCGACGGCCACTGCACGCGTGCTCATTTGGTAGCGGCGCGGCGCCATTAATCCTCTCCCATGCGAACATTTGGTGCACGAATTTATCGCACGGATCTCGGGGTCCGTCAAGGCAAACTCAGCATGTGATCGGCATCGGGGGCAGCGACATCGGTCCGGCAGGACTTCTGAATCGAGGAAACGAGCCTGGGCGGCACAACAAAGGCGCCCCAGACTCCTGTCGAAAAGCGGGGCGCCGTGGCTGTCTACGGCTCAGCCAGCGGTGATCTGATCCAGCTTGTCTGCCTGGTCGCGCAGGATCGCCGGGATCTCCGGTTCAGGTCCGCCAGCTCGAATGCGTCAGCCACGGCGTGGAGAGCCTCGGACACCCGCTGTGGGTCGGTCAACGGTCCTCGCCCATGTGGGGTGAGGATCATCTCGGCACGGCGCCCCTGCTGCCATGGACTTGTTGCAGCAGCTTATCCATGCTCGCCGCCAGGTTGACCTCGTCTCGCAAGTGGTGCGTGGCGACCTGCCCGGCCTGCAACACAAAAGCACCGCCGCAGACGCGCGGTCGGTGCCCGGAGCGATGCGCACGGGTACGTAGTCGTACTCCGCACGCCACTCTGAACATCGGACATTGTTCGCTCAGGTCCGGATGATCTGCAACTCTCCGGAGCTACGGCCGGCGATGAAGAGTCGTCCCGATGCGGGGTCCACCGCCACCGTGTTTGGCTGCATAACAGTGGGGTAGCGAGCCACCTCGCGGGGCTCGTTTCCGGACAGGTCGAAGCCGGCCACCTCGTTGACTGCCGTGAGGGTCACCCAGGCGATGTCGTTGACGGGATCGTAGGCGAGTCCGTACGGATTTCCGGGCAGCGGCACGCTTGACACCAGCTCGATCGGATCGACGCTGAACGACAGCAGCGCGTCACCTCGGGTGTCGGCGACCAGCAGCGTATCCCCGGTGGCGGCGATGTGCGTGGGACCCTCCCCGGCCGGCAGCCGGGCGACGAATTCACCCGCCGCAACGTCGTAGACCGACAGGGTGAAGTCCGCTACGTCGATGACACCGACCAGGTCGCCGACCGCCGCCAAGCCGCCCGGCTGGGTCAGGCCGTCGACAGTCTCGATCACCTGCCCGTCCTCGACGATCGAGAGAGTGCCGCCCTTCTCGTCGCCCACGACGATTGGCCCTGATTGAACCTGAGTGGCATCGTGCGGGTACTCGCCGACCGCGGTCGTTCTGGTTGTGCCCGCCGGCAGATCCACCTGGACCAGATCGTTCGAGTCCTCGCTCGGTACCAGCACCTGGCCGCCCTCGAGGGTCAACTGCAGATGCCGGGCGTGACCGGGCAGCGGCACCTCCGCCTGGGTCTGACCGGTCGCCGGGTCCACCAGCAACAGCCGATTCGGTTCCCGAACCGTTACTGCCAAGAGCCCGGACATCGAATCGAACACAATTCCTTCCGGATTGGACGCCAGCTCGAGGACTTGGCCGGCCGGATCGACGCTCAATTCAGCGGCTTCGCCCGGCTCCGCTGCGCCTGCCGGTTCCGGCGGCGAGTCAGACGCGCAACCCGTCATGGCGTTCAGGCACGCGGCCGCGACAATTAGTGCCGTCAGACGCAACTTCTGGAGGCTCATCCCTACCCACTGTGCCCTGTGACCGTGGAATTTGCCGCGCAGCGGTGCGGCTCGACCGCGATTGGCCTCAAGTCGGCACCCGACATCATCGAGGGCCAGCATGATCTCTACCGGAAATGTGATGTTCGCCGACGGTTTGTCACCAGCAATCCTCGATTGGCCTGCGTATTGGCGGCCCACCTCGTGGGCGTCAGCAGTCGCGGTCGCAGATGCCTTGTGCTGGTATGACGCCCAGCCCGACCTGCTCGCCCCGATGGTCCCACCTGCCCGAGTGGGGCCAGATGCTGGACCCCGGATCAGATCAGCGCATACCGGCCAGTGATCGACCTCGCCATCAAATACGCCGACGACAGTCCGGATTGAGACAGCTCACCGAGGTCAACTACCGCTCCGGCGACACGCAGAACACCCAACTAACGCCGGAACCACCCAACTGAGGGTCGTGGCGAACCCCACCGCCCACAGGCTCATGCAGATCACCGGCCTGGACACCCTGCTGGCCTGTTCGTCACCCTCGACATCGCTCTCGACGGCACTGAGCCCTAGCAGGCGGCTGCGTGACGTGCCTATCCCCACGACAGGTACGGACAGGTGGGCGATCTGCCGATGCTCCGTTGGGTTTCCCCAGCTCTTTCCGAGGAGACTATACGGCTGGAAAGCCAGGCTATGCCGTTCGACGACGGGAAGGGTGGCTGGCAGGTCCAGTTCGCATCCGTACTGCGCCGCCATCTCGGCGAGGCGGTTCGGGTCAGGTGGTCCGTCGAATTCTGTGAACGAACGGAATAGCTGTTCCAGGCCGGCTGGTGAGATTAACTCGAGGACGACCAGTGGCTCGTCGCCGGCGTTCCAGAAGGTGTGCCACTGGTCGCCAGGCTTGAAGATTAGGTCTCCCTTCGTGCCGAAGACCTCCTCGTCACCGAGGACGGCACCCAGCCGGCAATTCGGTAACAGAGGGCACCGGCTGGGTCAGCAGTCCCGGCCGGTGCGGCGGCTAGGTCTAGAACGGGACCTCGACGGCCAACAGCCCCTCCGCCGGTCCTCGGCCGGAAAGAGCACGGCAGAACTGCACGGCGTCCATGTCGAGCTGCGGCCCCCGACCCCAGGACCAGCCACCACCGGCGGGCCCGGTGAGAACCAGGGTGCACGGCTGCCCATGCCGCTGCGCCCATTCCTTGACGACATCGGCGACGATGACGCCGTCGTGGTCGGCGGAGAGCACCAGAGGCTTGCCGGTGGCGGCGGCGATGTCGGTGCGGTGCATCCACGGATCGCGGGTCAGGATCACGTCGATCAGGAAGCCCAAGGTCCAGCGTTCCCGTGGGCTGTCGGGCCGTGCGCTGATCGGCTGCTCACCGCCCGGCATCGTGCGCCGGCGCACGAAGCCAGGTGTGCGCTTGCGGCCGCGAGCCGCGCGGGGCGCGACCTCCGCGAAACGCTCGACGATCTGCTCGGGCGTCATGTCTTCTCGCTCGCTGACCTGAAGTGCAGTCAGTGCGTCGATGTAGACGCCGCCGGCGCGGCCCGCCTTGCGCTGCTGGCGGAGCTGCTCGCGAATTGACGCGGACATCTCCGCCATCCCGAGCATGTGAGTCGCCAGTGCACGCACGTCCCAGGCGGGGCAGTCGGTCGGCCTCGACCAGTCAGCCGGCTCGAGTGCACGCAGCTGGGCCACAACGCGCTCGTACTCCACCGCCGCCAGCCGCATCGCGACTGCGTGGTCAAGGGCTGCTTGCCGGGCGCCACTCTTTCGCGTGGGGGACCGGCCAACGTCGGTTTTCATGGTGTCGCCTTCCTTGGGATGGTGTGGCCTTTGTGGTGGTGAGCTTTGTCGGGTGCATAGTGGGCGCAGAACATCTCCACGAGCTGCGGGAGCAGGGTGGTGAACGTGCCCTCCTCGAAGGACTCCTGAGGGGCGTTGGCCAGCTGCTGGGTGATGACGCCGCTGGCCAGGACCGTCCATGCGCGCATGAGCTCGTCGACGGAGACGTCGGCGCGGAAGAGACCGCGGACCTGCAGTCGAGCCATCACGTCGCGGCCTCGGGCGAAAGCAATGATGGCCGGCTCGTAGGCCTCCTCCGACGGCTCGTAACCAGGGACCGGACGCCAGCCCATGAGTTGGGTGTAGACCGGGTGTTGAACACTCCAGGAGACATAGAGCCGGGCGAACTCGAGCATGTACGCGAGCAGATCGGTCGCCTCATCGGGGTCCGGCAGCTGCTCCATGGTCTGCGAGATTTCTCGCCACCCGCGGGCGAAGACGGCGTCGTAAACAGCGTGCTTCGACGGGAAGTAGACGTACAGCGAAGGCGGGCGGATGCCGATCCGCCGCGCCACCTCCCCCAAAGACAAGCCCGCCACCCCCTGCTCAGCCATCACCTGCATGGCTGCCTCCAGGACCTGCTCGATCGACTCCGCGCGGCGTAGGTGACGACGGTCCGGTCGGAATACTGGCGACAGTTGACTCACGTGGAGAGGATTTCCTAATGGTCATAGGATGTCAATAGAGCGCTCGATAGGCATAACTGCTATCGAGACTCTTGTTCGCGCACCAGACGAAGACCGCGGGCTGGCTCCAGAACGACACCGGCGCCGAGGTAGATCTACGGCAACAGCGGACCAGTCAAGCAAGTGCTCAAGACGCGAACCCTGACCACGCAGGCGCTTCTAGACCGTCAAGTCAGGCGAGTGGCCCCAAGGCGACCTCGAAGATGCAACGACGGCGAAACACTGTCGGTGTGCAGCTGACGGGCATCGGTTACCCCCGGGTCTGGGTTTTTCGGCGGAGTCGTTCGTAGGGGGTTTGTCCTGGGAGTCCGCCGTGGGGCCGATGGCAGTTGTAGAAGTTCTCCCATTCTTGAAGCTTGTCGTCGAAGATCTGGGCGTCGTCGATGACCACGCCGTCGAGGAGGCAGGCGGTTGACCGTTGGCGCCGCGACTGGCTCCTTGAGGATGGTCATGGGGTGCGGTGCCGGGGCGGTGGGCGGTTGACAGACCTGCAGCCACTCCGCTCCTCGACGGTGGATGAGGCGACCGCTCGATTAGTGGCTTTCCCGGCGGCCGAGCGTGGTTGCCCGTTAGCCGATGGGTCAATGCGACCGTGGGGCGCGGTACCTGAGCATCACTTCGCGCCGGTCGGTCAGCTGCAGCTTGGACAAGATGTGTGAGACGTGGTTGCGCACTGTGATTGGTGAGATGAACAGGTGCTGCCCGATCCGCTGGTTCGACCAGCCGCGGGCGACCAACTGGAGGACCTCACGTTCGCGCTCAGACAGGCCCGGTAGTCTGGCCTGCGCTGCAGCCGGGTCCGTGCTGTCGGTGCCGGGCGTGGTCAGAAGGCTGAGCACCCGGGCCGCGAGGTCCGGGCCGAACACCGCGTGACCAGCCGCCACTGCACGTACGGCGGCAACAACTTCGTCCGGTTTCGCCCCTTTGACCAGGTAGCCCTGAGCCCCGGCCCGTACTGCGGCTAACACCGCGGCATCCTCTCCAGACATCGTCAGCACCAGAATCCGCGCGCGGCTGCCCCGGGCGACCAACTCGGCTGTGGCGCCGAGCCCGTCAAGTCCTGGCATGGCCAGGTCCATGACCACGACGTCCGGGTCGAGCTCGTCGGCGAGAGCGAGTGCCTCGCGACCGTCGGCGGCCTCGCCGACGACGACCAGGCCGGCCCGATCGAGCGTGAAGCGGACGCCCTCACGGAACATTGGATGGTCGTCGACGAGCAGGACGGTCGGGGCGGCATCCGAGGTCATGCCGACGCCCGGGTCTGCGCGGAGGCGAGAGGCAACCGCGCCCGTACCGCGGTGCCCGATCCTCTGACCGACTCGATGTCGAGGCACCCACCGAGCTCCTCGGCGCGTTCCCGCATCGCGAGCACACCGACGCCGATGCCGTCACCGCCCCAGCCGATTCCGTCATCGCTGACCGTCAGAGAAAGCTCACCCGACTCGACCCGGACGGCAACCTCGACCCTGGTGGTCTGGGCGTGTCTGGAGATGTTCGTCAGGGCCTCAGCCCCGATCCGGTAGGCGGCGACCTCGACGGCCGGCGGGAGGTCCGGCAACGAGTGCGTTGCAGTGGAGGCGGTCAGTCCGAGCCGGGCGGCATGGTCATGCAGTGCTCCGTACAGGCCGAGCTCGTCGAGGCTGGGCGGGCGCAGTGCCCGGCTGAGTCGGCGCACGTCCTCGAGGGCGGACCTGGCAGCCTGTTCCAGCCTCGCCAACCGGGTTGTGGCGAGGTCCGGGCTCTCTTGGAGCAGCTCACGCAGCCCCGCCAGCTGCATCACGAGGCTGGCCAGGGTCGGGCCGAGTTCGTCGTGCAGGTCTCGGCGGAGGCGGGCTCGCTCCTCCTCCCGAGCAGTGACCAGCTGTTGCCTGCTGACCAGCAGGGCTTCGGCGAGAAGCAGTGCGGTGACGATCCGATTGCCCTGCCGCGCAAGGTCGTCCAGGAGTACCTCGTCGTCTCGGGTAAGCCGACGTCCGCGTGGACCTGCCACCGACATCGTCATCTCGTGCCCTGTAGCCTCCGCCACAGCCCGCACCGTCACGGCAGAGTCGGTGGGCCGGGTGCCGTGCTCGGCTCGGTGCCCCTCGATCTCCACGGCTGCCCACGGCACCCGGAGAGCCGCTGTCGTGGTCCTGGCGATCCCGTCCATTACGTCAGTTAGGGTCGTCGATCCGCTCAACTGCGTATCGAGCCGACGGACCGCGGCGTACGGGTTGCTCCGGTCGCCGTAGAGGGCGGTAGCCACTGCTCGCTGCAACCTGCCGCTGACCGGGAGCAGGGCCAGCGCGATCCCCGCCGTGAGCACTCCTTGACCGAAGGGTGGCAGGGCCATTCCGGAGCGGGCGAGGAGCGCCACAATGCCGACATAGCCCAGAGCGATGAGTGCAGTCAGCACCGCGTACACGAAGGAGTGGTGCAGGACGACGTCGAGTCCGCCGAGACGGCGCCGAAGGACCGCGACCGTGATGCTGACACCGAGAAGCACGCCGCCGAGGACGTCGAGGACGTTGGCCGCACTCGGCCACAGCGCGTGCCCGAGTACGGACAGGATCACGAAGATGACGCCGGCGAGCAGGACCTCACCGAGCCGGAGCCGTTCGTCGGCGTGCCCACGCCATAGCCGGACCCCGATGGAAGCCAGCGGCAGCAGCAACGGCATCTGTAGCAGCCAAGGCTCGAGAGCCGCCGTGGCGTCCGCTACATCGGCCGGCAGGATCCCGACGGGGTTCTGCAACCCGCGGACCTCGGCAGGGGACGATGTGTCCTCTCCCGCGGCGGTACCGGTGGTCAGCGAATAGGCCGTGATCAGCAGCGCCTGCGCCCCGACGACAACGGTTGCGACCGGCCGCCACCTAGGGCTGGGCAGGCGACCGTCGGGCAGCAGAAGGAGGGCCAGAGTGAGACAGGGCACGACGTAAGCCGCAAATCGGTCGGCCCACCAGAGCGCCCAGGCCGACCCCAGACGATCTGCGCTGGTCGCCCACTCGGCGCCGAAGGCGGCGCCGCCGAGGAGCGCTGCGACGGTCAGCAGCAGCCAACCGATGGGCACCTGTGGCCGCCCCGCGGCGATCAACGCGCCGGGAACGGCGAAGAAGACCGGCAGAACAACAGACTTCCACTGCACGAGCGCGGAATCGGGCCCCACGCCCGCCGCCGCCAGCGAAAGGATCACCGCCACGCACGCGATCGACCAGGCCAGCCACGGAGCTGACCTGGTTAGCACGCCCTCTGGCAGCACCCGCTCAGTATGACTTCGCCGCGTTGTCCTCGGCGTGGTCCTGCTCCCTAGCGGGGACGCAGTAGCACTAGCAGCCGCACAGGGCCACGCGCGCTTGGGCTTGAGCCCCTGTCCAGTCGGCCGCGCACCACATGCCGAGGTGCGATGACTCGGGCGAATAGCCAGAGAGGCGGCTTCGCCGGAACCACTAGTGGGACCTCGATTTGGTGCATTTGCACCATGCGGACGCGTGGTTGACGCGGACACGATTCGCGTACTGCCCACGACCGAGAGGTGCTCGCCAATGTCCACGACCAAGTCTTCGCCCTCCCGAAAGGTGCGGACAAAACTGCGGAGTTCGACGCTCAAGCGCGTTGCTGGCGCGAGCTTGGTGCTCGGCGGCCTGCTCAACGGGCTGCCGCAGTACCTGAGCGGGTTCTTCACCGGGGATCTCGACGGCCTTAGCGAACAGATCGCTTGGAGCGTCGACAATCCCGGGATCCACCAGGCCGAGCAGCTGTCCTTGCTGGTCAGCAGTCTGTTCCTACCGATCGGGCTACTCGGCCTTGCTTGGGTCGCTCACCACAACGCGCGGAGGCTCACAGCCGTGGCCACTGTGCTGGTGGTATGGGGGATGTGGGGTTTCCACAACATCCTTGCGATGGGCTACACCGCTGGCACGGTCGGTCCAGGCGCCGTCGGCGTCGATGACGCGGTACGGCTCAACGAGGCGTTGATCGACGACGGCGCGATCATCGCCACCGCACTGTTCCCGCACCTCATCGGTTCCTTCGTCGGACTGCTGCTTCTGTCGGTCGCATGCTGGCGGTCCGGGGCGTTCCCGAAGACGCCGTTGCTACTGATGGTTGCGTTCCTGGTGTGGGACTTCGTGGCACCAGTCACGTTCGGACCGTTCAGGGCACACATGCTGCTGGTGATGTCCTGCGTTTGGCTCGGTGCTCACCTGCTGCGGATGCCGACCGATGTATGGGCGGGTAAACGTGCAATCCCGTTACGGTCCGCCGCGCGGCCGCGGGGAATCGGCCACGCGGGGGAGGAAGAAGTCGGCGGGTCGGCCGATGTGGGAGGCCACCCCGACGCGGGACCGTCTGGTCCAGCTCAAATGGAGGAGGTCCTAGCGGTGGACAGCAGCACCGTGACAACGAGCAAGACCCGTCGCTCCGGCCCTGAGGCTGACCCGGGAGCGTCCGCCGTACGGCGCGTCGCTGGTTCCTGATCCCTGCACCGGCGTTCGCCAGGCCTGCTGGCCATCACGGGAGGGCCCGTGGGAAGACCCTGCAACCCCATCACGCCGACGTGCGGCGCTGACTGGGCAAGACCGACAACCAGACATCGAAGGAGACGAGCACAGTGAACAAACGAGTCACGAGCGGACGCGTTGCGAGAAGAGTCCGAGTGTGCGAAGGGTCGACGATGAGGCGGATCCGCCTGCTGGTCGCCGTTGCTCTCATCACCGTACTGTCGTTGGCCGCACCGGCGGCCCTTGCCGACACGCCAGGGGCCGCCGTGCTGCTGTCCTCGCAGGCGCAGGCCGTTTCGACCGGAGCGGGCAACCAGACCGACCCGCACCTGTCCGGCAGCTTGCTCGTCTTTACCGATGTGCAAGGCGCGGAGTCGTCCGCGATCAGGTACGTCGACCTGGCCGATGGAGCCGGTGGCGATATCCCCCACTTGGGCAACCGCGACTCGCTGCCGGACGTATCGGGCGACCTGATCG
>JALZIX010000336.1 GCA_030860025.1 Actinomycetota bacterium | reverse complement strand
CAGCCGCTGCGGCTGGAGGGCATCCCCGCGCCGCGGGACTGCGTTGCCAGCGTTCAGGTCGCGGGAGTCGACGAGTTGATCGGGGTGATCGAGATCCGGTACGGCGGACGCGATCGGGACGCGGTGTTCTTCACCACCTCCGATCCGGGCCTGGCCCGGGTCATCGTGGTGGACGACTGCTCGTTGGCCGACCCCGAGATCGAGGCCATAGACGAGGGCCAGATCTAGGAAGCCGGCCGCCGTTCTCCGGCCAAGTGTCACCCACCGCAGAGGTCAGCCGCGCTGTCCCTCGGTCTGCCGGCCGGTATCCGTGGGTGAGCCGCGCTGTACCTCGGTCCGCGGGCTCGTCGCGAGGGGGAATGCCCGCCCGTACGCTCACGTTGTGCAGTCAGCAGCCACAGAAGCGAGGGTGAAGTCAGGTGCCTGACCAGGTACGCGATGTGATCATCATCGGCTCGGGGCCGGCCGGCTACACCGCGGCGATCTATGCCGCCCGGGCCAACCTCACGCCGCTGGTCTTCGAGGGCGCGCAGTACGGCGGCGCGCTGATGACGACCACCGAGGTGGAGAACTTCCCCGGCTTCGTCGAGGGCATCCAAGGTCCGCAGCTCATGGAAGACCTTCGCGGACAGGCTCAGCGCTTCGGCGCCGAACTCATACCCGATGACGTGACCGAGGTGGATCTCACCCCGAATCCGAAGATCGTCAAGGTCGGGGACGTCACCCATCTCGCCCGTACGGTCATCGTGGCCACCGGATCCAAGTACCGCTACCTAGGACTGGAAAACGAGGCCCGGCTCCTCGGCCGGGGCGTGTCCGCATGCGCTACCTGCGACGGCTTCTTCTTCCGGGATCAGGACATCGCGGTGGTCGGCGGTGGCGATTCGGCCATGGAGGAGGCGACCTTCCTCACCCGGTTCGCCAAGTCGGTCACCGTGGTGCACCGTCGGGAGGAGTTGCGGGCCAGCAAGATCATGCAGGACCGCGCGCGGGAGAACGAGAAGATCAAGTGGAAGCTCGGTACGACGGTCAGCGAGGTGCACGGCGACGACAAGGTCGAAGCAGTCGAACTGACCGTTCTCGACAGCGGGGCGAAGGAACGCCTCGATGTGACCGGCCTATTCGTGGCGATCGGCCACGACCCGCGCAGTGAACTCTTCGCCGGACAGCTCAAGCTCGACGATGCCGGCTACGTGATCGTGGAGCACCCCTTCACCAAGACGAACATCGACGGCGTGTTCGCCTGCGGTGATGTCGTAGACCACACCTACCGTCAAGCCATCACCGCGGCCGGCACCGGCTGCGCCGCGGCGATCGATGCCGAACGTTGGCTCGCCGACATCCCGATCGAGGCCGAGCACCCCTGAGGCCGGTACGACCTTCGACCCCAGCATCAACCAGAGGAGATCCCATGGCAGGCAACACCAAGACCGTCACCGACGACAGCTTCGACCTCGATGTACTGGGCTCCAGCAAGCCCGTACTCGTCGACTTCTGGGCCGAGTGGTGCACGCCGTGCAAGATGATCGCCCCCGTTCTGGAGGAGATCGCAGACACGCACGGCGAGAAGCTGACCATCGCGAAGCTCAACATCGACGAGAACCCGAAGACCGCCATGAACTACAACGTCATGTCGATTCCGACGATGACCGTCTATGTCGACGGCAAGCCGGTCAAGTCCATCATCGGCGCCAAGCCGAAGTCGGCGATTCTCGCCGAACTCGCCGAGTACCTGTAGGCGGTTCAGTTGGCCCGCCTGGGCCCGGAAGGCCGATCCGGCCCGCTCGCCGGATCGGCCTTTGCTGACCATGACCAGAAGCCCCCCGGATGCCAGAATGATCCAGTGAGCCAATCCGCACCGGAGCGCAGCGAGCCCGTACTGCGCCGTGGCGATACCGGTCCGGGCGTGGCCGATGTGCGGGAGATCCTCGTCTCGCTGGGTCTGCTGCAGGAGCCCGATCATCAGCCGGCCGCGCCGGTCCAGGAGGCCGAGTACGACAACGCGGTCGAACTTGCCGTACGGCACTTCCAGCAGGTGCGCGGACTGTCGGTGGATGGCCGGGTCGGGCGAGAGACCTACGATGCGATGATCTCGGCTCGCTGGCGCTTCGGCGACCGGTTGCTGCACAACTCGGTGACCCGGCTGATGCACGGTGATGATGTGATGACCCTGCAGGAACGGTTGATCGGCCTGGGCTATGACGCGGGCAAGCCCGATGGGGTTTTCGGTGCCGCCACCGAGCGCGCCTTGCGCGGCTTTCAGGCCGACTACGGGCTGACCGCCGATGGCACCTGTGGGCCCGTGACGATCCGCGCACTGCGCCAACTCGACCGCGGGGTGCGCGGCGGTCGGCCACAGTTGCTGCGCCAGGAGTCGGCCTTCGTCTCCTCTGGCCCCCACCTGTTCGGTAAACGGGTGGTCATCGATCCCGGACACGGCGGTCCGGACAAGGGGTATTTCCTGGGTGAGACCACTGAAGCGGATCTGACCTGGGACATCGCCTCCCGGATCGAGGGTCAACTGGGCGCAGCCGGCGGTACGGCGTACCTCACCCGCGGCCGGCGGGGCAACCCCACGACGAAGGAACGGGCCGCGCTGGCCAACTCCACCGATGCCGACCTGCTGATCTCCCTGCACGTGGAATTCCACCCCTCCCCGCATGCGCGAGGCATCGCGACCTACTACTTCGGCACCGGTTCGGGCGCTGGTCCGGGCTCCTCGGTGGGGGAAACCTTTGCCGGGATGGTGGGTCGCGAGGTGGTTTCCCGGACGGGTCTGCTCGAATGCGGGACTCACCCCAAGTCGTGGGACCTGCTGCGGTTGACCAGGATGCCGGCCGTACGGATGGACATCGGCTACCTCTCGCACCCCGTCGACCGACGCCTGCTCCTCGATGCCCGCTTCCGCAGCACGATCGCCCAGGCGACGGTCGCTGCCATCCAACGGCTCTACCTGCCCCAGGCCGCCGACTACAGGACCGGAGCGCTGGAAGTCCAATCTCTGCGCCGCTGACCCGACGGAGCTGTCGTTCTGCCGGTTGGCCAAGGTGACAGAACCCCGACTTCAGACCACCATGGACGCCTCGCTCGGCGTGGACCGCCCCATCAAGATGAGCAGGAAGAGAGCCGAACCATCGACGACCTACGCGCGAGTACAGGCGGATCGGTGGCCACCTCCGGTGGTACGCGCGACGACCTGGCCGCTGAGCAGGCCTACATCACCAGCCTGTACGAGCGGGTGGACGAGCTTCGTGCCCGTGCCCGCGCCGATCTGTCCGACGTTCGGCTGCAACGGGTTTCCGGCCTGACTCATCAGGGTCGCTCCGAACGGGACAGTCGGGCGAGCATGCTGGAGGATCGGGTTGCCCAGCTCGACGGGATCGAGGAGGGCCTGTGCTTCGGTCGGATCGACCGGACCGACGGCGAGCAGTTCTATATCGGCCGGATCGGGGTCGCCAGTCCCACCTATGACCGCCTACTGGTCGACTGGCGCGCGCCGGCCGCGCGTCCCTTTTACGCCGCGACCCCGCGGGCGCCGCAAGGGGTCGTACGGCGCCGCCACCTACGGACCCGCCAACGGGTCGTGCTCGGCATCGAGGACGACGTGCTCGACATCGACGCGGTCAGCCAGGCCGATCAGCGTCACCTGGCGGGGGAGGGTGCCCTGCTGGCCGCGGTCAACGCCGGGCGGACCGGCCACATGCGCGACATCGTCGCCACCATTCAGGCCGAGCAGGACGCGGTCATCCGCTCTGACCTCGACGGAGTCCTGGTCGTCGAGGGGGGGCCCGGCACCGGCAAGACCGCGGTCGCCCTGCACCGCGCTGCCTACCTGCTGTACGAGCACCGCAGGCAACTTGCCTCACGGGGCGTTCTCGTCGTCGGTCCCGGGGATGTCTTCCTGCGCTACATCGAACGGGTCCTGCCGAGCCTGGGTGAGACCGGTGTCCTGCTGTCGACGATCTCGGGCTTGTACCGGGGCAGCCGGGTCACCGCCGAGGAGACCGATGCAGTGGCCGGCGTCAAGGGAGACCTGCGGATGTCCCACGCGCTCGGCCAGGCGATTCGACTGCACCAGACGCTGCCCGATGAGCCGATTGAAGTCCGTTACGGCAGAGCAACTCTCCTAGTCGATGTGAACGAGATAGCCCGGTGCCGCGGACGGGCCCGTCGATCCGCCCGTCCGCACAACCGAGCGCGGGCGGTGTTCCTGCGGGAGTTGCTCAACGGCCTGGCGGCACAAGCCGCGCAGGCGCTCGGTCAGGATGCCCTGGACGCAGACTCCCGCACTGACCTGATCAGCGAGTTGGGCGAGCACGATCCCGTGGTAGCGATCCTCGATGCGCACTGGCCGGTGCTGCAGCCCGAGGGTGTGCTGAGGGCGGTGTACACCGACCCGAAGGTGCTGGCCCGCGCTAGCGACCAACTGCCGGCCGCGGGCCGGGAGTTGCTCGCCCGTCCGGTCGGGCATGGTTGGACCGCGGCCGACATGCCCTTGCTGGACGAACTGGCCGAACGGCTGGGCACGATCACCCCTGCCGATCCCGCCGCGGTGGCCCGCCGCGCCGACGAGGCAGCCGAAGAGGGCTACGCGGGGGAGATGCTGGCCGAACTCGACCTCATGGTCCCGGTCGACGCTTCGCTGGTGGCCGCTCGATACAGAGGTACGCCGACCAGACAGACCACCGCTGAGCGAGCCGGCGCCGATCGGGCGTGGGCGTACGGCCATGTGATCGTCGACGAGGCCCAGGAGCTGTCCCCGATGGCCTGGCGGATGTTGGCCCGGCGCTGCCCCAGCCGATCGATGACCGTGGTCGGGGACCTTGCCCAGGCGAGCGGGCCGGCCAGCCTGCGCAGCTGGGAGCAGGCGCTCGATTCGTATGCACCCGGTCTCTGGCGGCGGGTCGAACTCACCATCAACTACCGGACGCCGGTCGAGATCATGGGGCTGGCAGCCGACGTGCTCCGGAGCGCTGATCGGCAGTTGCGGGCGCCGGAGGCCATTCGCTCGGTCGGCGAGGACCCGGTCGCCGTCCAGGTGTCGGCGGCCACGGTCGGTACGGAGGTGGCCCGGCTGGCCGCCGAACAGGCAGCGTTCTACGCCGCGCAGGAGTCCGGCGGCACGGTCGGCATCATCGTTGCCGAGGTTGCCCTGTCATCCGTGGCGCAGGCCGTGGGAGAGACCGTCCCGGGGGCCTCGACGTCGGGGCGGGCCAGCCTGGACAGTCCAGCCGTGGTACTGACACCCCGTACGACCAAGGGTCTGGAGTTCGACACGGTGATTGTCGTGCAGCCCGCCGCGATCGCGACCGAGCGGGCTCGGGGCATGCACGATCTCTACGTCGCGCTGTCCCGCGCCACGCAGCGCCTGATCGTCGTGCA
>JALZIX010000310.1 GCA_030860025.1 Actinomycetota bacterium | reverse complement strand
CCGGCGCAGCGCGCTCAGTGCCTCACCGACCCGGTCGTCGGCGACATGGCCCTCGCAGTCGAGTGAGAAGAAGTAGACCCCCAGGCGTTCCTTGGTCGGCCGGGACTCGATGCGCGTCAGACTGATGCCGCGGATCGCGAACTCGGTCAGCACCTCGAGCAGCGCGCCGGTGTGGTCGTCGTCGATGAACGCGGCGATCGAGGTCTTGTCCGCACCGGTGACCGGGGGCGGCGGGGCCGGGCGGGAGACGAGAACGAACCGGGTCACCGCGCCCTGATGATCGGAGATGTCGTCGCGTACGGCGGTCAGCCGGTACCGCGGACCGGCGATCGGCGAGGCCACCGCTGCGTCGTACGTGCCCTGCGCCACCCCCTGCGCTGCGACTGCCGTGGACGTGGTCGCGACCACCTCGACGTTGGGCAGGATCGATTTGAGCGTGCGGCGGACCTGGCCATAGGCGTGCGGATGGGTGGCGCAGGTACGGATGTCATCCGGCGCAGTGCCAGGCCGGACGAGCAAGGGCAGGGTGACCGGTACGAACACCTCGCGGACGATGACCAGGGGCTCACCCGTGGCCAACTCGTCCAAGGTCACCGCAACCGAACCTTCGATGGAGTTCTCCAACGGGACCAAGCCGGCATCGGCCTCGCCGCGACGGACAGCTTCGAGGACCTCACTGACCGACGGCAGCGCCTGGCCCGCCGATTCGCCGGCCGCACCGGTCGCTGGCAGACTCCGCAGGCCGATTTCGGCGAACGTGCCCTCCGGTCCGAGGAAGGCGAAACGCGTCGGCGGGACCCCTGGCATGGCGGCGAGCCTATTCGGGCGGCGCGCGAGCTTGCGAGCGCACGGATTCCTGTCGGAACCGCCGGCCCCGTACGTAACGAACCCGCAGCCCTGGCTGGGAATGTGCAGAGCCTGCGAGTGCGCCCCCTGAGTCGGCTCGTAGATACTGCCTGCGTGATCGGATGGCTGGACCTCACCGCCGGCGCCAGTGGCGACATGCTGCTCGGCGCCCTGGTCGACGCCGGAGCCTCGGTCGACGTGATGCAGGAGGCCGTCGACGCCATCGGGGTCGAGCCGATCGCGCTGAGCGTCTCCTCCACCACGCGGCAGGGTCTGGCCGCGACCAAAGTGGACGTCAAGGCACCCCGCTCGACGGTTACCCGCACCTGGGCGAATGTCCGCAACCAACTCGAATCCGCTGAACTCGCCGAAGAGATCCGGACAATGGCCTTGAATGCCTTCGAGCGACTTGCCCGCGCGGAAGCCGACGTCCACCGCACGACGCCCGAGCAGGTGCATTTCCACGAGGTCGGCGCCCTGGATGCGATCGCCGACGTGGTCGGGGTCTGCGCCGGACTGCACTCCTTGGGCCTGACCGAGCTCTCCGCCGGGCCGGTCTCGTTGGGCAGCGGAATGTCGCGGGGTGAACACGGCTTCATTCCGATCCCCGGACCTGCAGTGCTGCAAATACTTTCCGAGGTCAACGCCACCGTCTGGTCTGGTCCCGCGCCGTACGAGATGTGTACGCCGACCGGTGCCGCGCTGCTGGCGACCATCGTCACCCGGTGGCAGGAAATGCCGAAGATGCGCGTGCAGACAGTCGGCCACGGCGCCGGCACTCGGGATGTCGACGAGGTGGCCAATGTCGTACGGCTGATCCTCGGCGAGCCGGTGGGACAACCCGAGTCGGGAACGGGCGTGCTCCTGGAAGCCAATGTCGACGACATGGATCCGCGGCTCTGGCCGGACGTACTCGCAGCACTGCTCACTGCCGGGGCCTCGGATGCCTGGCTGAGCCCGATCCTCATGAAGAAGGGCAGGCCCGCCTACACCCTGCATGTCCTCTGCCTGCCGGCCACAGAGGACGACGTACGGAAGCAGATTTTCCTACGTACGTCGACGATCGGGCTGCGCCGCAGCTCGGTCACGAAGTTCGCGCTGGACCGCGAGGAGGCAAGCGTTCGCGTCCAGGGTGAGCAGATCGGCGTGAAGCTCGCCAGAGACGATGGCCGGGTCGTCAACGTCAGCGTGGAGTTCGACGACGTCGTCCGGGCCGCGGACAGACTCGACCTGCCGGTCAAGGAGGTGCTTCGAGCCGCGACCGCGGAGGCGCATCGACTCTTCGCGCTCGGCAACGGAGGCCCCGCGACTCGATGATCTTCTCGGTTGTGGTCACGGCCTTCGTGCTGGTCGCACCGGTCGAACTGCCTGACAAGACGATGTTCGCCACGCTCGTCCTGGCCAGCCGCTTCCGCCCACTGCCGGTACTGACCGGGGTCAGCGCAGCCTTCGCCGTACAGGCCGCCATCGCCGTGGCCGCGGGGTCGCTGTTGTCCCTGCTGCCGGGGGGATGGGTGGCCGTCAGCGTGGCCGTGCTGTTCGCCGTAGGCGCGGTGCTGCTGTGGCGTTCGGCGGACGAGGGCATCGATGACGCGGAGAGCGAGGCCGCATCGGGTGCGGCGCACACGGACTGGCCGGCCTGGCGGATCGCACTTGCCTCATTCGGGGTCACGTTCCTCGCCGAGTGGGGTGACCTGTCCCAGCTGGCGACGGCCGGACTGGCCGCCCGATTCGATGCTCCGGTCTCGGTCTTCGTCGGCTCGTTCGCGGCGCTGTTCCTGATCGCGTCGCTGGCCGTTTTCGTGGGGGCCAAGTTGGTGGCTCGGCTACCGATCAGGCTGGTCCGCCGTACCGCTGCCGTGCTGTTCGCTGTCTTCGCGGTGCTGGCGGGCTACGAGGCAGTCGCCGCCTTTACGCGGTGACGCGACGCCGGCTGGCCTACTGTCGCGTCCGTGACCGCCGAGACCTCACAGTCCCTGGAACGCGGGCTGCGGCTGCTCCGGCTGTTGGCCGATGCCTCTGGCCCGATGACGGTGACCGCGCTCGCGGAGGCACTGCAAACGCACCGCCCAGTCGTCTACCGGTTGATCACGGCCCTGGCCCGGCAGGGGATGGTGCAGCGCGATGCTGAAGGGCGCTGGCGGTTGGGGCTGGGGGTCCTGCATCTGGCCCAGCGGATCCACCCCCTGCTCCGCGAGGCGGCCGCCGGGCCGTTGCGCCGACTAGCCGAGGACGTCGGGGCAACTGCGCATCTCACGATCGCTGACGGCGGTGAGGCGCTGGCTGTCGCGGTGGTCGAGCCATCCTGGACCGACTACCACGTCGCGTACCGGGTCGGCTCCCGGCATCCGCTCGACCGCGGCGCCGCCGGCCGCGCGATTCTCGCCGTCGACGCCCCTGGAGAACCTGGGTACGTGACCACGAGCGGCGAACTGCAACCCGGCGCCCACGGGATCGCCGCCCCGGTCACCGGCCTGAGCTTCCTGCGGGCCAGCGTGGGCGTGGTCAGCCTGGGTGATCTGCCGGTGGACTCCGTCGGCGAGCGGGTCGTACGCGCCGCCGAAGAGATCCGCGCCGCCCTGTCCTGACCGCACGCCGAGGCGATGGCACTTTTTACGTGAAATGTCCCCTCAGACGGCGATCTGAGGTGACATTTCACGTGAAATGTCCGCTTAGGGGGTGCTGGCGGGGCGGATGGTGCCGGTGCAGTAGCCGAAGCCGATCCGAGTGCCATCCGCGCCCGGAGCACTGGCTCGCAGCGTGACCGTGTCGCCATCCTCCAGGAACGAGCGGGTGCTGCCGTCGTCGAGGGCGAACGGCTCACTGCCGGCCCAGGACAACTCCAGGAACGACCCGCGCTGATCTCGCTCGGGACCGGACACCGTCCCGGAGGCGAACAAGTCCCCCGTTCGCAAACTCGCGCCGTTCACCGTCAGGTGGGCCAGCTGCTGGTCGGCGGTCCAGTACATCGTGCCGAACGGCGGTCGGGAGACGACCGTCCCGTTGCACTCCACCTCGAGAGTCAGGTCCAGGCCCCACTCCTCGACACGGCGCAGGTACGGAAGCGGCACCGGATCCTGCACCGGCCCGGCGATCCGCGCCGCGTCCAACGCAGCCAACGGAACCACCCACGGCGAGATCGACGTGGCGAAGGACTTACCGAGGAACGGGCCGAGCGGTACGTACTCCCACGCCTGGATGTCGCGGGCTGACCAATCGTTGAGCAGCACCAGCCCGAAGAGATGATCGGCCAGTTCGCCCACCCCGACCCGGGTCCCGCCCTCTGACGGCGTACCAACTACGAACCCGACCTCCGCCTCGATGTCCAGCCGAAGCGAGGGCCCGTACGTCGGCGTCGCCGCATCGGGCGCTTTGCGCTGCCCACTCGGGCGTACGACCTCGGTGCCCGAAACGACTACCGTCCCGGCCCGACCGTGATAGCCGATCGGCAGATGCCGCCAGTTGGCCGGCAACGCCGGGGAGTCCGGCCGGAACAAGGCGCCGACGTTGGTCGCGTGATCGATCGAGGCGTAGAAGTCCACGTAGTCGCCGACCTCGAAGGGCAGGCACATCACGACGTCGGCCTGCGCGACGAGCATCCTCTCGACGGATCCACGCTTGGATTCGTCACTGAGCAGCCGTGTGATCTGCGCGCGGATGCGGTCCCATTCCGGCCGGCCGCGGGCCAGGAACGGGTTGAGGGTCGACGCACGCAGCATCTGCGACGGCTCGTCGATCAGGCCGCGGGCCGCGGCGGCTGCCAGGTCGAGAATCTGGTCACCGATCGCCACCCCGAGCCGGCGCCCCCCACCCTCGGAGTTGGTCGGCGTGCCCTCCTTCACGCAGAAGACGCCGTACGGGAGGTTCGTGATCGGGAAGTCACTGCCCTCCGGAACCGGTACCCAGGTACTTGCCTTACTGATTGGAGGACTCATTGGAGACTCATAGGAGCCCGAGGGCGGTTAGTTCGGCGACCGGCTCGGTCAGTGAACAGGACCCGAAGCCGATGAAGCTCGTCCGAACCCGGCGGGCGTCGTGCTCATGCAGGGCCTGCAGAGCATGCACGATCACCTCGGCGCTGCCCTCGCAGAGCCAGCCGACGACCTCCGTGGACTCCTCACCCAATACCGCCGCCTGGGTGGCCATCAGCACGTTGAGAAACCCGTGCTGGGTATTGCCCGATTCGTCCTCGGTCCCGCAGATCGCGTGGTGCAATCCGGCGGTGCACTTGAACGGGATCCGTCTGGCGACGCACTCCCTGATAAAGACCGCAAGTTCCTCCGGCGCGGGCACCGCGCCCAGCGCGGCACCGCCGGTGCGGAACTTGGCCTCCCGCCCGGCCACCGCGATGGCGTCGAGTTCGGCGGACAGGTCCTGGCCGCGAGGCAGCTCGACGTAACCAGTGACCTCCGGCAGCGCGCTGAGGATGTCGCCGAGGACATCGAGGGATGAGCCGGGTGGAAGCACGATCTCGACCGCGCCCAGTTCCAGTCCCGGGTCGGTCACGAGCTGGGTGACCGCATCGCTGAGCCCGTCGATGCCGGTGTCGGCGATGACGCCGACGATCAGGGGCTCCGGCCGAGACCAGACCTGAGCCAGTTCCGGGATCCGTGAGGCGGGGCAGAGAAACCGCCCGACGAGTCGCCCGTACGTTCCGGCCAGGTGATGCGGGTGCGCAGCCAGCGCGTCCCGCATCGTGGCGTTCCCCGGCGGGAAGAGGGCGGCGTCGTCGATGAGTTCACCGA
>JALZIX010000305.1 GCA_030860025.1 Actinomycetota bacterium | reverse complement strand
CTCCTGGCCGTTCATGGCTCTGCACCTTTCAGAGGGGCTCCCGGAAGGAAGTTCCTTGCGGCGCATCTCGCGGGAAGCTGCAGCCAGTCCGGCCACCGGTTCGCATTCGATTCACGACCGGGAGCAGCAGGAACTCGTCACCGAGGCATTCTCTGGGCTGAACAACTGATCCGCCGGGCCGCACCCGATGTATTTCACCGACCGCGGCATCGAGGAACTCGCCGCACGACGTGGGCCCGAGACCGTCACCCTTACCTGGCTGGCTGAGCGGCTACGCGATTTCGTCGACGAGAATCCCGATTTCGAGGTTCCCGTCGACCGGCTCGCTACCTGGCTCGCGCGCAACGACGAAGATTCCGACGACCTGGACGGCTGAGCCTGGGCGCGCTCGGCAGGCCGTCACGTCGCCCGGGTGAAGACCGCCTCGTACCCGGTGGAGTTCTGCGTATGTTCTGACGCTGAGCAGGTGTAGGCCACCGGGTCGCTGCCCCCTGCCATGGTGAAGGTAGTCGTCTGTCCCCGGAGCTCCAATGTCCCACTGACCTCTCCGCCGATTGCCTGGAAACTCAGCGTCCCGGGCTGCTCCGTACTCACCTGGTATCGCAGTTCGCCGGAGTGGGTCACCTGACCGATCGGCTCGCCCGATGGACTCTGCACGACCGCCGGAGTGTCGAGATAGGTCGCGACCTCGACTCCGTCGGCGGCGAAACTCAACTGGCGCGCTACGTCGATGAGGACCACGGCTTCGCCGTAGAAGATCGCCTCGTCACGCTGCGACACGGTGGTCCAGACCCCAACCAGGCACTCATCGATGGCGTAGTCCTCCGCTGGCTCCTGCTCGACCGGCGAGTCCTGTGAGGTCTCCACCGGTTGCGGTGACTGCGCGGCCGGCGTCCTGCGGTCGTCCCCACAGGCAGCCAGCGTCAGCAACAGTGCCACCGCCATCGCGCCGGTCAAGATCCGATTCCCCGTGCGCTCCATCATGCTCCAGTTCATCGTCGCTGTCCGGGACAGAGTGACTAGTGACGGCGTTAGCTCAGGGTAAGGAGCCGGATGGCATCCCGTTGAGTGAAGCCGCGGTCATCTGGTGCGTCCGTACGTCCGACCAGTACGGCATTCGCGTCGTCGAACCAATCGGCCAGGCGCATGCGCCAGAGGTCTCGTGCGATCGTGAATGCCGGGCTCTCGCCGGTAGGCCGTGTCCATGAGGTTCTGGCTGTGCACGGTGGCGATGCCGGTGAGAGTGGTCAACGCAAGCATCAATGTTGACAGATCCGAGTACCCGACCAGCCATGTGGCCTCCGACGAGGCGAGCTCGTCAAAGTCGAGGTACGGAAGGACTTCCACCGCCAACTCGCCCGGGTTGGCCGACGTCCTGGCTGGTCACCGGCGCGGGGTGGCTCGGATCCATGGTGGCCAAGGCCAACACCGGAACAGCACAATGGCCCGCACCGTGGCGATGCCGTACGCCCGGCTGTCTTCACTTCCGTACGGGTTGTCGCCCTCGACCCAGTACCCGTCTGATGTCTGCCGTACGACCCGCTTGATGGCCAAGAGTCCCGGACGGGTTGACCACTCCGCCAACACGACTGCCCCGGGCCTTAGGCCTGCCGTCGAAAGCCGGCGGACCTGAACCGCCAGCAGCCGATCACCCGGGTGCAGGGCCGGCACCATGGACGGCCCCCGGACCGTCACAAGCGACAGCCACGGCAGCTCTTCTCCTCGCACGGGACCGGCCACGCAGCGATGGTGGCCCATCCACCGCAGCTCAGCGCAGCGCGGTCCCGGAGTAGGGTCGAAACCTCGACGTCCATCGTCTCCCGTCCTCGATACGGAGGTCCTCCATGCGCCTGCACCACACCTTCCCCCGCCTGTTCGGACATGTCACCGCCGACGCCCACTGCGACCTCCCGTGCGGTGTGTACGACCCGGCGCAAGCACGGATCGAAGCCGACTCGGTCCTCAAGATCTGCCAGAAGTACGCCGAGAACGAGGACCCGGAGTTCCGGACCCGCGCCATCCTGATCAAGGAGCAGCGCAGCGAACTCGTCAAGCACCACCTCTGGGTGCTGTGGACCGACTACTTCAAGCCCCCGCACTTCGAGAAGTACCCGCAGTTGCACCAGCTGTTCAACGACGCCACGAAGGCTGCCGGTGCCAGCGGAACCAAGGGCAACATGGACGCCGGCAAGGCCCAGGCCCTGCTCGACCAGATCGACCAGATCGCCGAGATCTTCTGGGAGACGAAAAACGCTGCCTGAGACCCTGACCAGCCCGCGCTCGACCGGGCATCCACGACGAATCCGGATCGACCCCGCAGGTCGCCCGTTCATCGTCGGGTTCGCCGTGCCAGCCGTTCTGTGCGGACTGGCCCGACGACGGTGGTTGGCCTTGCCCCTCGCCGCTGTGGCTGGGTTCATGACGCTGTTCTTCCGCGATCCGGACCGACGCTGCGAT
This sequence comes from Actinomycetota bacterium, assembly GCA_030860025.1. Lineage (GTDB taxonomy): Bacteria > Actinomycetota > Actinomycetes > Mycobacteriales > Geodermatophilaceae > JACCQS01. The sequence goes on along the minus strand of JALZIX010000305.1, from coordinate 9,182 downwards.
GCCGTCCGGGCCTCGGCCGATGATGTCCTAGCACCGGCCGACGGTCTGGTGGTCGTCGCCGGAGACCCGGAACCGGGCGTGGCGCCACCCGGGGAGTGGCAGCAGGTGAGCATCTTCCTGTCCCCGGCTGACGTCCACATGAACCGCTCCCCTTACCGCGGCACGGTCACCCGTTCCGACTATCGGCCGGGTGCGTTCCTCGCGGCCTTTCGGGAACGATCGTCGATGGACAACGAACGCAGCGAGATCTGGCTGACCGATGGTGAGCGGCAGATCGTCTTCCGGCAGGTCGTAGGCGTGCTGGCCCGAAGGATCGTGACGCGAACCGAGGTCGGCGCTCATTTGGAGACCGGCGAGCGCATGGGCCTCATGAAGTTCGGGTCGAGGATGGACGTGTTCGTGCCGCGAGACTGTACGGTGCTTGCAGCACGCGGGGATCGTGTCCGGGGCGGCGAGACCGTCATCGCACGCTGGGACGATGCGATTCCCGGCTGATCCGGCCGCACACCGAGCCGGGCACGTCGAAGGGCAGGAGGTGCGACGCGCGAATGCCGCGGCAACAGCACCGTCCAGAATCCGCGGTGCACCACGACGGATCGCGCCTGCGGGCGCGGTCGAGCCTGGTCGCCCGCCGGATGGGTCTGCGGTCCAACCTCGAGGTCACCACCGACCCTCGCCGGCGCCTACTTGGTCTGCTGCCCAGCTTGTTCACCCTGCTCAACATGATGTCGGGGTTCCTGAGCGTCCTGATGGCCATTTCCGGCAGACCCCAATTCGCGGCGGTGCTGATCGGCATCTCTGTCGTCCTGGACATCACTGACGGTGCCGTCGCCCGGCTGGTCCGCAGTGTCACGCCATTCGGGCTGCAGTTCGACTCGTTGGCCGACCTGGTCTCATTCGGGGTGGCGCCTGCCATCCTGGCCTTCACCGTACTGTCAGGCCCGGATCTCGCGCTGACCCCAGTGGGCCTCCTGGCTAGCTTCTTGTGGGTGGCCTGTGCCGCCATCCGCCTGGCGCGCTTCAACGTGACCATCGACCCGACCGCTGACAAGCGCTTCTTCAACGGGCTACCGAGCCCCGGCGCGGCCGGAGTCCTCATTGCCTCTGTCTTCGCCTTCCCTGCCCCGGTGACCGACGCGCAGCGCTTCGTTGCCGTGCTCATCGTCGCGGTTCCGGCCCTGCTGATGATCTCCTCCATCCGGTACCGGTCGTTCCGCTCCCTGATCAGTCCGAAGAGTCGCCGGCCGTACGGATTGATCGTGTTCGTCGCAGCGCTCGCGGTTGGGTTCGTCATTGATCCGGCCATCACCGGCTGCGTGGTCGCCTACACGTATCTGGCGATCCCGGTGCTGCTTCCTGCGCGTCTGGCCGTACCAAGCGGGTGAGCGATCCGGCCGGCTCGGTACGCCGGGCGCTGCCTGCCGATGTCCCTCGGATCTGTCAACTGGTGCGAGATCTCGCCGAGTACGAACGTGCCGCGGAAGACGCCCGGATGACCGACGAGGAGCTAGCCGAGGCGCTGTTCGGTGAGCAGGTCAGCCTGTACGCGCACGTCGCCGAGGTCGACAGCCACGTGGTCGGCTTCGCGGTCTGGTTTCGGAACTTCTCCACCTGGCGTGGCCGGCACGGCATCTACCTCGAGGATCTCTTCGTCGCGCCCGAGCACCGTGGGTCGGGCCTTGGCACGGCGCTGCTTGCCGCGCTGGCGGGCGAGTGCATGAAACGGGGCTATTCGCGCCTCGAGTGGTGGGTGCTGAATTGGAACGCCCCCTCGATCGCCTTCTACCGCTCCCTTGGGGCAGTTGCGATGGACGAGTGGACGGTCTTCCGGCTCACCGGTGAACCGTTGGCCGCGCTAGCCGCTCACTCGCGGTAGAACACCAGCCGCGATTCCGGAGTAGCGAGCAGGTAGAGCACCGACGCCGCGGCAGCAAGCAGGGGGATCCCGTACCACGGCTGCCCGGATCCGATCGCCAATGAGTAACCCACCGGCAGGGCAAGAATCTGGATGACCACGACCGGCCCCCGGCTCCAGAGGGAGGCCCGATAGAGCTCGCGCGCCAGGAAGAGGATCAGCGCTCCGGCAGCCAGCGCCATGACAACCTCAGCCCAGGCCCTGGCGGAACTCTCGGGTTGGCTCATGATGATCCCCCCGATGACCAGGATCGGCCCCAGGGCCAGCACCGCCACTCCCTCGGTGGCAACGATCGCCGCGGCCCGAAGGACCGAGATGGGGGGGCGGGCGGGCGCTCTGTCGTCGCCCTCGGACTCAGCCACAAGGCGACCGTACGCGGTCGGTGAGCCGGCGTCCGCGGGTTGGGTAACCTGCCCTCGTGCGGGCGATTCTGGTGGTCAATCCGGTTGCCACCACCACGACGGTCAAGACCCGCAACGTCCTAGCGGGCGCCCTGGCCAGTGAACTCAAGGTCGACGTCGTGGAGACCACTCACCGCGGTCACGCGCACGAGCTGGCGCAGCAGGCACGCCGCGACGGGCTGGACGTCGTGGTAGCGCTGGGCGGAGACGGCACGATCAACGAGGTCGTCAACGGTTTGCTCTCGGCCGGCCCCGGCCCAGACGTGCCCATCCTGGCGACCGTTCCCGGTGGGTCCACGAACGTGTTCACCCGAGCCCTGGGGATGTCCCGGGACCCGATCGAGGCCACCGCCGAGATACTGGACCTGCTCCGCGGCGAGCAGACCCGAACCATCTCCTTGGGCAAGGCCGACGAACGCTGGTTCACCTTCACCAGCGGGATTGGCTTCGATGCTGACGTCATCGCCCGCGTGGAGCGCCGGCGCGCTGCTGGCCGCCGCGCTTCCGCCGGTCTCTACATCGGTGCGGCCGTCACCGAGTTCCTGACCGGCCCGGGCCGACGGCGTCCCCACCTCACCGTGGAGCTTCCGGGTCGGGAGTCAGTGTCGGGCGTATTCCTGTGTCTGGTGAGCAATGTCAACCCCTGGACCTACGTTCGGTCCTGGGCGGTTCGACCTTCCCCGGAGGCCAGCTTCGAGACCGGATTGGATCTCTTCGCCCTGCGCAAGGTTGGTGTCGCCCGGATGCTGCGCCATGTCGGTCAGAGCCTACGCGGCGGGCTCGGGCCGCGTGGGCGTCATGTCCTGGCCGCGCACGACGCCAGCTGGATCCGCCTCCGATCCCAGACGCCGCTGGACTGGCAGGTCGACGGCGATTGGGCGGGTCAACGGCAGGAATTGACGCTGATAAGCGTGCCAGATGCGCTCCGAGTCGTGGCCGCACCGGCGGATTCCGGCGTCTAGTTCCAGCCCTGCGGGGTGTCCGACGCTCACATCAGCGTGAATCAGCACACGAGAAGGCAACGGTTTTGCCTAGACCCTTGACATCGAGCCCACTCGTGAAAGCATTCACAAGAGCACGCGCAGTGGGCGGGTCTGCACGTAGAGTAATCGGTTGACTACTCAGACGTTTGGCCGGACCGTTGCACGGCGCGACGAGACACCGAGTTTCCATGTACGACCACGTGAAAGAGAGTTTCTGCGATGGATTGGCGCCACCGCGCCCTGTGCCGCGACGAGGATCCGGAACTGTTCTTCCCGATCGGGACGACCGGCCCAGCGCTGCTTCAGGTCGAGCAGGCCAAGGCTGTTTGTCGTCGCTGTCCCGCGGCCCGAGAGTGTCTCGACTGGGCGCTGGCAACGGGTCAGGACTCCGGCGTCTGGGGTGGGCTGTCCGAGGACGAACGTCGCGCGCTCAAGCGGCGCAGCGCCCTGCCCCGCACCCGCACGGCCTGATCATCTAGCACCATTACCCAGGCCCACAGCGCACTCAACCGGTTCTGATTGTGCCGCTACCGCGGTAGCGGCACAGTCAGAACGGCCTCGGTGCCTGACTCTGCTCCGCTGCCGCGCCTGCGGGCGAGTCGGATCGATCCGCGCATCTCGGATTCGACCAGCGTCCTGACGATCTGTAGGCCCAGGGAATCACTGGCCTCCAGGGAGAACCCCTGCGGCAGTCCACGGCCGTCGTCGGTGATCCGAACCGTCAGCGTGCTGGTCGATCGCTGCGTGGAGATCACGACCCGACCGCGATCCTCGTCGGCGTATCCGTGCTCCACCGCGTTGTGCAGAAGTTCGGTCAGCACCATCACCAAGGGCGTCGCCAGCTCCGCTGAGAGCTCGCCGAGGCGCCCCTCGCGTTCGACCCGGACGCCCGGCCGGGCGGCGCTGACGTCGCTGATCATTGGAATCAATGAGTCCAATATCCCGTCGAGGTCGGCAGCCCCGTCCCTCGATGCGGCCAAGGTCTCGTGCACCAACGCGATCGAGGAAACCCGCCGCACCGATTCAGCCAGCGCGGCCCGAGCTGCCGGGTGATGCATGCGCCGAGCCTGCAGCCGCAGCAATGCCGCAACCGTCTGCAGATTGTTTTTCACCCGGTGGTGGATCTCTCGGATCGAGACGTCCTTGGATTGCAACGCGAGATCCCGATGCCGTAGGTCAGTCATATCCCGGATCAGCACGATCGAGCCGTGGCTTGCTGCGCGAAGACTCAACGGAATGAGCCGATAGGCGACCGTCACCGACCGGGCGGTCAGCTCACCGGTGTGCGGCCGGTCTGCGGCCAGCGCACTGCGCAGCCGGTCGATCGAGGCGAGTTCTGACTCACTGTCATGGCTCTCGTCCGCAGAGTTGATCAAAATCCGTCCGACTTCGGCCAATCCGTGGCCGACCAGATCAGCGGAAACTCCCATTCGACGGAAGACCGACAGCCCGTTCGGGCTTGCGTAGCGCACTACGTGAGCCGTATCCAGGCGGATGAAGCCATCGCCCACCCGTGGCCCCAGCGGATCGGCGTCGCCCTCTTCGAAGGTGGGGAAGCACCCTTCGTTGACCATGTGGAGCAGTTCACTCGCGGCATCCAGATAGGCGAGTTCCAGCTCGGACGGGGCACGCGGAGACTGCAGGTTGGTGTCCCGTCCGAGGACTGCGATCACCTCCCCCGAATTCCGTACGGCTACTCCTTCTGGCCGGATCGGAATCCCGCTCCCCCATTCCGGATCTCGGTCACGAACCATTCCGCCCGAGTCGAGAGCTCGATCCAGCCAACTCAGCTCACCCGCGGCGACCCGGCGCCCCACCTCATGCATGGGATGTGAGGTGGATGCGGTCGTGGGCCGAGCGTGCCCCACACAAAGGAGTCCACCGTCGACGGTGCGAACCCACAGCAGCAGGTCCGCGAAGGCGAGGTCGGCGAGGATCTGCCAATCTCCGACCAACTGCTGAAGGTGCGCTGCCGCATCCGACCCGAGGTCGGTCTGCTCACTGAGTAATTCTGAGAGCGCGGACATGTCCGCTCAAGCGTAGGTGTCCTCGGGGTGCCAGCCGCGCGGGCGTATCTTGTGCCGTCGTGACTCCCGCGACGATCCGGCCAGTCCGCGTCGACGAACTCGGCGCGGTCGGCGAGCTGACCGTTGGTGTCTACCGAGCCGGTCGCCTGGCACCCGAGGACTATTCGGCGAGCCTGGCCGATGCCCAGAACCGCGCGGAGCACACCCAGATCCTGGTCGCTGTGGACCAGCATGATCGGCTCTTGGGCGCAGTGGCTCTCGTCTTGAATGGTGGCCCCTACGCCGAACTCGCAGCAGCCGATCACGAGGCTGAGTTTCGGATGCTCGTGGTGTCGGCCGAAGCACGTGGGCGCGGCGTGGGTACCGCCCTGATCAAGGAGTGCCTCTCACGCGCCCGGGCTGCTGGCAAGCAGCGGATGGTGATCTCGACCGGGGACAACATGACTGCTGCGCACCGGCGCTATGCGGACTTGGGATTTCAGCGCGCTCCCGATCTCGACTGGTCCCCGATGCCGGAAGTCATCCTGTTGGCCTACGTTCTCGAGCTGGCTTCCGACGGCTGAGCCCCGTCGATGATGGCGATCAGGTCCCCTTCCTGAATGACCTCGCCTTCGTGCACCGCGATCTCAGTGATCACCCCGCCGGCCTCGCACACGACCGGAATCTCCATCTTCATGGACTCCAAGATGACCACCGTGTCGCCGGCGGCAATGCGGTCGCCGACCGCGACCATGATTTTCCAGACGTTGGAGACCATCTCGGCATGGATCTGCTCCACCACCCTTTTCATGCTCCTCCACGGCGAAGATTGTGTCGTCAACGCGCAAGCTCCTCCGCGGCGAATGTGCGTCGTCGACGCTCATCCAAGCACGGTTACTGTGCACGGTCGCGCAGCCGCGCAGCCAGGTCCTCCGCCCGCTCCCTGAGCTGCTCGAGGTCGTTGGGCACCGCAACGATGCTCACCCCTGCCGTCGCACCCAGAAATCCGGTCACGGCGGCGGACACGTCGGCCCCCGGCACGGCCAGGACCGCGAGGACCGGGTCATACCAGGGCCAGATCGAGTCGCCAGCGGCGTACCCCGGCTCCCATATGAGGTCCGGACCGGTCGGTCCGGTGAACTCGGTGATCCTGACCCGCTGGCCGGGGCCGGGAACGGCGGTGGCTCGGATCACCCCACCGACCGCAGCAGGGGCACCCGGTGACCCGCTCGGCGGTGATCCGTCGTCGGCGAGCGCGAGTGCTCCTTTTACGAGATCCCGTCCGGTCCTGAGTTCGGCGATTCCGAGCTCCCGTGGGACACCACCACGGATTGCCAGTGGCGACCCGTCCTCGGCGAATGTGACCGACACGAGACCGCGCCAGCCCAGGCCAACAACCAGGTCGGACAGGCTCGCGAGCAGCTTCGCCGCTGGTGGAAGCCCGTCTAGGACAAGCTCGGCCGGCTCGTCGGCGCTGGTCCACCACAGCGTCGCCCCATCCGCGTTCATCCGACGGACGACCACTCCGTCGATCCGGAATCCATCGGCCACTCCGATGACCCAGCCCGACGAGGTCCCGGTTACCGGTTCGTTCGCCCACTCCAACTCGCGGACGGCCGCCAGCGCATGTGAGTCGGGACCGATCCAGAGCAGGCCTGCATCCTCAATCGCCCGTGCTAGCTCCGGAGAGCCGGCAAGGATGGGATGGACTGGCAACACGGCGTGCGCACTGCTGACCTGTGCTGCTTCGACGAGCGAGGCATCGTCCAGATAGGACGACTCCGGCGCCGAGTCACCGATCAGGACCGCTTCGTCGGCCAGCCTGACATGCAAGGCATTGGCGTCGGCCTCGGAGTACACGGCGATGGCCTTGGCCCCGGCCTCCTGGCAGGAGCGGATCGCGCGCGAGGCCATCGGCCCGCGGCCAGCGACCAGGATCACCTCAGGCACTGCCACACCCGCCTCGTGCGCTGCGCGCACCGGTCGGTCCGCGCCTCCCTCGCTGGCGCTCGGTCGATGCTCCCTCCCTCTCGGCGCTGCGACACCCGCCTCACCGGCTGTCGGCTTCGACCACCACTGTCCTCAGGTGTTCGAGAACCCGCTGCCGGAGGCCATCGGGGGCGCGGTCGCCGCCACACTTGCGACCCACGAGTTCCTTGATCTGCTGCTCGATACCGAACTCCTGCAGGCACGGGCCGCACTCCTCCAAGTGCTCAGCGATCAAGTGGCGACGGGGCTCGTCGCACTCTGCGTCCAAGAAGATGAAGACCTCCGCGAGTACCTCGGAGCACGGCAGATCATGGTGCTTGCCGCAGCTCACGCGTCGTCACCTCCTGTGCCGGTACTGACCATGCCGCGATCCGCGGCGTAGCCGGCCAGCATCTTCTGCAATCCCCGGCGGCCACGGTGCAGACGAGACATCACCGTCCCGATCGGGGTTCCCATGATCTCCGCAATCTCCTTGTAGGAGAAGCCCTCGACGTCGGCCAGGTACACCGCTAGGCGGAAGTCCTCGGGCAGCGCTTGAAGAGCTTCCTTCACGTCGCTGTCGGGTAGTCGATCCAGAGCTTCCATCTCCGCGGAGCGCAGGCCGGTGGACGTGTGCTGCTCGGCCGCGTACAGCTGCCAGTCCTCGACCTGCTCGACCGAGTTCTGTTGTGGTTGGCGCTGCTTCTTGCGATAGCTGTTGATGTAGGCATTGGTGAGGATCCGGTAGAGCCACGCCTTGAGGTTGGTCCCCTCCGAGAACTGGTGGAAGGCCCCATAAGCCTTGGCGAAGGTCTCCTGAACGAGGTCTTCGGCATCGGCGGGATTGCGGGTCATCCGCAGCGCCGCCGGATAGAGCTGATCGAGGAACGGAAGGGCATCGCGCTCGAAGCGAGCGTCACGTTCTGCCCGGGTTTCCTCAGCCACCAACAATCCTCTCCTGGATTCGCCTGAGGGCTGGAAACCCCGGCGCGACGAGGATACGCGGCCACCTGGCCCCCCCGGAGGCCGAGTGACGGGACGCGGACCGGTTCGAGCGCTCTGTGCGCTCTTCAGATGGTTCACGCTTGCCCTAACACCAGCCACTCGGCAGAGATTCCGAAACGCGCTACGCTCCAAGTCCGAGCGAGACAGACCGGTCTACACAAAGGAGTGCCGAGATGACCGATTACGACCCCCGTACTGCCACCGGGATCCCCACCGAGCCGGTCGGCTCGCTGCCACGTCCCTCCAAGCTGCAGGAGGCCTACGCCGGTTATGACGCGGGGACCACCAGCAAGGAGGAACTCGAAGCACTTCAGGAAGAAGCGGTGCGGGACTCACTGGAGCGCGGTGCGGCCACTGGAGCGCCGATCATCTCCGACGGAGAGCAGCGCTGGTCCAGCTTTGCTACCTATCCCATCACTGACACGCTGGGCGGGACCGGACTCGTGGACACGCTGGCCCCTGAGGGCGGTCAGTTCTTCGCGATCTTTGCCGACGGACACGGCCGACAACTGCCCCGGCTGACCCACGGACCGTTCACGTACAAGCACTATGCGGTGGAAACACTGCAAAAGTCACTGGGGATGACGGACAAGCCACTCAAGCAAGCGGTCATCGCGCCGTCCATGTTGGCGTTGCTCTACCCACTCAAGGACGAAATTCCCGACTACTCGCGGGAACAGTTCGAGGCCGACGTCTGCAACGAGACGGAGAAGGACATCCGGCAGGCATTCGAGGCTGGCGCCGCTCGGGTGTCGATCGACTTCACCGAAGGCCGTCTGGCCACCCGGGCCGACCCGCGCAACCCCTGGACGGGAGCCGGCCTGCTGCCGCACTTCATCGAATTGAACAACAACGTCCTCAGCCGTTTCTCTGCCGAGGAGAGGACCAGGATCGGCATCCACAC
>JALZIX010000373.1 GCA_030860025.1 Actinomycetota bacterium | reverse complement strand
CCACCTGGCCATGTGTTCCAACGTCACCTCGCCGCCCACGCTCTGCACGAGTTGGGTCATGTACGTCGGTAGCCGTGTTTCCGGACGCGTCGTCACACGGTCACACTCCGTGCTCCGCACGGACGCGCCCTTCGGGCGCTTGTGTTCGCTCCACTCCGACCGTCCGCCTCGTGCGAGCCTCAGCGCCGATGGCCGGGAGCCCCGTGGAACCTGGGCAGTCGGCGAGGTCTGGCAGGTTCTGGGTCTCCGAGTTCGAGCCGTTTTGGCTGGAGCCACCATCTCCACAGCCGACGAGGGCAAGCGAGGCCACCACGAGGACGAGCACGCCGCGCACACCAGGAGCGCTCATGCGGACTGCCCGAGGGCGAGCTCAGCCATCTCGGCTGCGGTACGAACCGGTAGGCCGAGGTGGGCCGCGCGGGCCTGCGCGTCGGCATCCGGCCCCTTGACCAGCTTGGCTGCCGTTACCGGATCCACCGGGCCGTCGCCGTAGGAGGGACACCATGGCGCCAGCGAACAGGCACCGCAGGCGGGCTTGCGGGCGTGGCAGATGCGCCGGCCGTGGAAGATCACCCGGTGCGACAGGATCGTCCACTCCTTACGCGGGATGAGCGCACCAACCGCATGCTCGATCTTGACGGGGTCGGTTTGCTCGGTCCACCGCCACCGCCGGACGAGGCGCTGGAAGTGCGTGTCCGGGGTAATGCCGGGGATCCCGAACGCATTACCCAACACCACGTTGGCAGTCTTCCGGCCAACTCCGGGAAGGGTCACGAGGTCGGCCATCTCGGCCGGCACCTCACCGTCGTACCGCTCCACCAGGGCCTGACCGAGACCGATCAGCGACTTCGTCTTGGCCCTGAAGAAGCCGGTCGGCTTCAGCAGGCCTTCCAGCTCCGAGACATCGGCGCAGCCGTAGTCAGCCGCAGACCGGTACTTCGCAAACAGGACCGGCGTGACCGAGTTGACCATCTTGTCTGTGGTCTGGGCCGAAAGGATGGTCGCCACCAGGAGTTCCAGGGGGGTCGTGAAGTCCAGTTCGCAGTGCGCGTCGGGGTGGACGCGGGCGAGTTCGGCATTGATCCGGCGCGCCCGGCGGGTCCGCGACAAGGGGCTCTCGGCCGCAATCTTGCGACGCCGCGCCGCTGCTCCTGCCACGGCAACGAGAGTACGGCGGGCCGCTGAGACTTGCGGCCCGGGCGTGGGCATACTTGATGTGCGATGGCTGGTCTACTTGTTGTCTTCTTTCCGATGCTGCTGCTTGCCTTCCTCCTGTTCATGGAGCGGGTGGAAGCGCCGCTGCGCCGTGGCGCCGTGGGCGGCCCGGAGGTGGAGGAGTTCCTTGACAACGCCGACAGCGAGGACGTCAACAACCTCTTCCGGTACGGCTTTCGCCGCTCACTGGAGCGCTGGCGTAACCGCCGCAGGCGGCTTCCCAAGTTGGCCGCACTCGTGGCTCGCGGCCGCGAGGAGCAGCAATCGCCGTCGATTCCTGACTGAGCCCGGGGGAAGTTCGCGTCCGCGCACGCGCGCGGAAAGTCGGGCGGTTGTGCCTAGACTCAGCCTGACTCGGCGCGGCGTCCCGGGGGATTGGAGGAGCCTGTGAACGAGGTGCTTGCGCGGTCCGGCGTGTTCCAAGGAGTGTCCGCTGAAGCGGCCGAGCCCGTCGCGGAGGAGCTGGAGCGCTTCGACCTCCCCCGCGGCAGCATCGTGTTCCACGAGGGCGAGCCCGGCGACACCCTGTTCATCATCCTGGAAGGGAAAGTCAAGATAGTCCGGCGGGCCTCGGACGGCCGCGAGAACGTGCTGTCGGTCATGGGCCCGTCCGACCAGTTCGGCGAGCTGTCGATCTTTGATCCTGGACCCCGTACCGCTACCGCCACGGCGCTCACGGATGTTTCGCTGGCAAAGATGTCCCGGGCGGCCCTGCTGCCCTGGATCGATGCCCACCCGGAGATCGGTGTGCAGCTGTTGCAGGTCCTGGCGCGACGACTGCGCCGCACGAACGACACGGTGGCCGACCTGATCTTCACCGACGTTCCAGGCCGGGTCGCCAAGTCACTGCTGGGCATGGCGGACCGGTTCGGAGCGCGGGATGAAAGGGGACAACTGCGGGTCACCCACGACCTCACGCAGGAGGAACTCGCCCAACTGGTCGGTGCTTCCCGGGAGACGGTCAACAAGGCCCTGGCTGACTTCGCCCATCGCGGCTGGCTTCGGCTGGAGGGCAAGACGGTGCTGGTCCTCGACGAGGGTCGCTTGCGCCGGCGCGCCCGCTAACCAACACAGCCGGTGCTGCGCCCAGGCAGATCAGCCAAACTCGGGGGTAGCGCGGCGGTGCGCCAGGTCGGTCAGCAGCAGCCGCCGGGCGATCCAAGCGCAGCCAGCCGCTAACACGAGCAACAGGGCTGCCGTGAGCCAGGCGACCTGGTAGGAGACCTGCTCGACCAGCGTGCCGAAGAGGACCGGTCCCACCGCGCCGCCGACGAATGTTCCCGCGAGTACCACGCCGGTCGAGGCAGCCGGAGTCTCCCGACGTAGCCGGACGACGGTGTAGAGCATCAGGCCTGGCCATCCCCAAGCTGTGGCAAAGGCGACGAAGGTGGACGCGGCCAGCAGCGCTGGCCACGGGGACAACGCCAACACCACGAAGCTGGCGGCGCCAATGCCCATCAGCGCCATGATGAACGCCAGGTTGCGGCCGTCTCTGCGGTCGGCGAACCACCCCCAAAGGACCCTCGCCAGAATCGACCCGATGCTGCCCACCACCAGCCACACCCCGGCCGCGCCGACAGCTATACCGGACGACACCGCGAATTCCACGAAGAACGAACCGAGAGAATTCCCGGCCGCCATCCCGAGCGCGCCGCTGACTGCCAACACGAGCACGTGCTTGGCAGCCGCATCCCCATGCGGTGCGGCGGCGGCGGGTTGGCCGGGTGGTAGCCGCCGGAGGAGCAACGCCAGCAAATACGTCGAGGTCAGTACGGCCATTCCGCCGAAGGCCCAGCGCCACCCCAACGTCAGGCCGATCAACGGCAGCGCGGCACCGCCCAGCATGGTGGCGGCCGGGATGGCGCCCTGTTTCAGGCCGAACGCCAACCCCAGTCGCCTGAACCGGATGCCTCGGGTGAGGGCAAGATTGCTCGCCGGCTGCGTGAAGGCGAGGGCCGCGCCGCCGAGCACCAGCCACAGGACGAGCTGACCCCAGGAGTTCGCCAGCAGTCCTATTCCGGCCAGCGTCGCGGTTGTTCCAGCCGCACCGATCAGCAACCCCGCTCGGGCGCCGATCCGTTCAACGAGATGACCGGCCGGCACCGAGCCGATGGCGGCGGCCGCGAAGAAGATGGAGATGGCCGCGCCCAGCCCGCGCTCGCCGAAACCGAGATCCGCTCGCAACAGCACAGCCATGATGCCAGTCAGGAATGCGGGCATGGAGCCGAAGACCGCGGCTACCAGGGCGACGCCCATCGGCCACCGGGACCCGGGAACCCGAGGCCGCGACACCCGCTCGCCGGACAGCTCGTCGAGGGTCATGCCGGCAACCGGGACATAACATATATGATAGTTAGCCAAGCGAACCAAAGGGAAAAGTGTGACGACGCCAACTGTTCCAAGTCTGATCTGCCGGTGACCAGGACGGCCGACCCCGAGCCACAACCTGCGGACCGAGTGAGCAATTCGACACTGGCCGTCCTCAAACATGGCGTCTTCGCGCAACTACTCCTCGGCAACTTCATCTCCTCCATGGGTGTTTGGCTGCACACGGCGGCCGCGGCCTGGGTGATGTTGGAGCTCACCAACTCTCCATTGATGGTCGGCTTGGTCACCGGCTGCACGTTCATTCCCCGGGTGGTCCTCGCCGTACCTGCGGGCGCCTTCATCGACATGTTCGACCGTCGACGAATGGTCTTGTTCGGCAATATGTTCCAGGCGGCCGTGGCCATTCCGACTGGGTTGTTGTACGCGGCTGGACTCCTCGGCCCGTGGCTGCTCGTCGTGATGACACTGCTCCTGGGCACCGGACAAGCCCTGGCAATGCCCGCTTACCACTCGATCATCCAGGACGTGGTGCCGAGGTCGCAGTTGCCGCCCGCCGTCACCTTGAACTCCGGCTCGGTCAACGTGGCCCGGGCCTTCGGCCCGGCGGTGGCCGGCCTTCTCATCGCTGGGGGACGTACCGACCTTGCCTTCATCCTGAATGGACTGAGCTACGCGGCGATCTGTCTCGCTGCCTGGCGGATTCCCCGGCAGGAAAAGCGCTCGAGGTCACCGGAATCGTTGCGCCGGGCTATGCGAACCGGGGTTCGCTTCATGCGGCATTCACCCCTCCTGCTCCGGGTCACGGCTGTGTCGGCGATGTTCGCGTTCACGTCGGCGAATCTTCAGGCACTACTCGCGCCGGCAGCCGTTCATCGTGACCTCGGCCCCCAGGGGTACGGGCTGCTGTTCAGTTGTTTCGGTGTGGGGGCGCTCGTCGGGGCGCTGACCACCGGCGCCCTCACTCGGCTGGTTGGTGTCAACCACAGTGCGCTGCCGGTGTCCATCGCCATTTTCGGAGCCTCCGGAGTCGCCTTTGCCATCGTGCCGAGCACCTGGGCGGCGGCAGTGATGATTGCGATTGCCGGAGCTGCGTGGGTCATCACCTTCGCGACGCTCAACACCATTGTCCAACTGACGGTGCCGACTTGGGTGCGCGGCCGGTTGCTGAGCATCTACATGATGGCCTTCACCGGTGCGATGCCGGTCGGCGCGCTGCTTGCAGGAGGTCTCGGCGAGCTGCTGGGGACCCCACTCGCCATAGCGATCACCTCGCTCGCCGTGATGCTCGTGGCTGCCCTGGCATATCTGTTGAGGCTGCCCTCAACAGCGGGGCTCGATGTACCGGAAATGCCAGAAGACTGGGTCCGCACCCAACATGCGACAGAAGTGACCGGCGGACCGGTGGCGGTGCTCGTGACCTGGGAGATCAAGCCCGACCAGCTAGCCCCGTTTCTGGAAGCCATGAAGACACTGCGGATGCACCGCCAGCGCACCGGGGCGCAGCGCTGGACGCTGTTCCGCGACGCCGATCGCCCGGAACGTCTGACCGAACTCTTCGAGCTGTCGGACTGGGACGAACACCTGCGTCAGTCGGAGCGAATCGACCGGGCCGCGGCCGAAGCGATCAAACATGCCCGCAGCTTCGACGTCGCCGGCGCCCCAGTAGTCGTGCACATGGTCGGGATGGATGTGACCGACGCCGTTACGGCCGCTCGCCCGGGGTAGCGGGCACGACCTCGCGCTCCTCGGCGAAGTGGCAGCGGGACGGGTGGCCGTGGCCGAACCGGTCCTCCAGGGCCGGCGGATCGATCGCGCAGATGTCCTGGGCCTTCCAGCACCTGGTCCGGAACGTGCAGCCCGAGGGCAACGCGGTGGGACTGGGCAGGTCACCTTCCAACAGGATACGTTGGGAGACAGTGCGATTGGTCGGATCCGGGACCGGCACCGCCGAAAGCAGCGCCTGCGTGTAGGGATGAGTGGGCCGCTCGTAGATGTCGCGTTCGTCGCCGATCTCCACGATCTTGCCGAGGTACATCACCGCCACCCGGTCTGAGGTATGGCGCACCACCGAGAGGTCATGGGCGATGAAGACGTACGAAAGCCCGAAATCATCCTGGATGTCCTCCAACAGGTTGATCACCTGGGCTTGCACCGAAACGTCCAGGGCAGAAACCGGCTCGTCGCAGATGATGATCTCGGGCCGCAGAGCCAACGCCCTGGCGATCCCGATCCGCTGGCGCTGCCCGCCGGAGAACTGGTTGGGGTACCGGTCGAGGTAGGCGGTGTCCAACCCGACCCGCTCCAACAGTTCACCCGCGCGCGTCCGGTGTTCGGCTCTGGGCACGACGCCACGGTGAATGGCCCACGACTCGGCGACCAGATCGATCACCTTCATCCGCGGGTTCAGCGAACCGTAGGGATCCTGAAAGATGATCTGTACCCGTCGGCGCATGTCGCGCAACTCACGCCGGTTCATCGCGAAGATGTCCTGGCCGCGGAAGTACGCGTGTCCCTCGGTCGGCTCGTCCAATCGCAACAGCGTTCGGGCCACCGTCGACTTGCCGCAGCCGGATTCGCCGACCAGCCCGAGGGTTTCACCGGGGCGCAGGTCGAAACTCACGCCGTTGACGGCTTTGACCATCTCCGAACTGCGCCGGCCGCCGGCCCCATGGACCGGGAACCACTTCACGAGCCCTTCCACCCGCAGGATCGGCTCCGCGCCGTGCCGGTTCACATCGCCCATGAGATCGTCGGACTCGGCGGCTCCCAACTCAGACGGTTCCACGCTCCACCTCCTCGGCGAAGTGGCAGGCCGAGAAGCGCCCGGGTCGGATCTCACGCAACGGGGGCCGTTGCTCGACGCAGATGTCCTGACTCAGCGGGCAGCGCGGGTGGAATTCACACCCGGCTGGGATCGCGGACAAGTTCGGCGGCTGCCCTTGGATGGCGTCCAGCTTGCGACCTTTGACGTCTGCGCGGGGTATCGAGCGCATCAATCCCCTGGTGTACGGGTGCGCGGGCGTTGCGTACAGCGGCTCGATCGGTGACCGCTCCACGCAACGACCGGCGTACATCACCGCGACCTGGTCGGCGACCTCCGCGACCACGCCCAGGTCATGCGTGATCAGGATCAGTCCCATCGCGCTGTCCCGCTGCAGGTCGGCCAGCAGCGCCATGATCTGGGCCTGCACCGTGACGTCCAGGGCGGTGGTGGGCTCGTCGGCGATGAGCAGTTTCGGCTCCAGCGCGATCGCCATCGCGATCATGACCCGCTGGCGCATCCCGCCGGAAAACTGGTGCGGATAGTCGGACAACCTGGCCCGGGCGTTCGGGATCCTGACCCGGTCCATCAACTCGGCGGCCCGACTCATCCCATCGGCACGGCTCATGCCCCGATGAGCTCGGAACATCTCAGCGATCTGGAACCCGACCGTGAAGACGGGATTCAGTGCGCTGAGTGCGTCCTGGAAGACGGTGCAGATCTCCTGACCGCGAATCCGGCGCATCTGCTTGTCCGGAAGCTTGAGCAGGTCCTCCCCCTCGAAGACGACCTGTCCTCCGGTGACGTATCCCGGCGGCGACTCGATGATCCCCATGACGGCTCGAGCCGACACCGACTTACCGGAACCGGATTCCCCGAGGATGGCCAGAGTCTGACCGCGCTCGACGGAGTACGACAGGCCGTTCACTGCCTTGATCCGGCCGTACGAGGTACGGAACTCCACCTGCAGGTCCGACACCTCGAGCAGCGGCGCGCTCATATCGCGCCCTGGTCTTTCCGAGGCGATCGTCTGGGTGGCTCCACGGCTCATTCGTCGGTTCCTATCGACCGGACTCTACTGCCGAAACGTCACTCACTGGCCAGCCGAGCCACTCACTGACACCGCGGCCCATCACCCATTCAAGGTCATCGTCGGAGAGGAAGGTGAGCTCCTTGGTGAACAGTTCGACGACTTCGCGGTAGCTGCACGGGAGCCCGGTCACGTCGCTGCCCCAGAACACCCGTCGCGGTCCGAAGGCGTCGACGACCTTCTCGATTCGGCTGTGCATGGAGGGGAAGGGGTAGCTCTCGGTCGTGTTTCTCGGCAGGCACGTGGCCTTGACCGCCACGTTGTCCCGCGCGGCCAGGCTCACCAAGTCGTCGATGACCGGGTCGATCTGCTCGTCCTTGAGGTCGGTACGGATGGCGAGGTGGTCCAGCGTGAGACGCAGGTCAGGATGGTCCCTCGCGATCTGATCGACTTCGGCGAGTTGCCCCGGAGCGAAGACCATCAACGGGACGCCGGCGGCTTCGGCCTCGCCCCACAGCCAGTCAGCCGTGCCGTCGTGCAGCCAGTTGCTGGCCTCGCCCCGGCTGAAGGTGACCCGAAGACCGAGCATGCCCGGTTCGTTTCGCAGGCCGGCGAGAGTCCCGCGGCTGGCCGGGTCGGTGAGAGTTATCCGTCCCATGACCGCGAACTTGTCCGGGTAGGCCTGGGCGGCAGCGAGGCAGACGTCGTTGCGATCACCCTCGAACGAGGGTGGCACCAGTACGGCGCGGTCGACGCCAGCGGACTCCATCTCCGCCAGGAGTTGCTCGACGGTGTGCTCGTCGCCGTGCGCGAAGGAGCGCCCGATGTCCAGCCACGGCCGATCAGGTGCCTCCGGTGCCCAGATGTGCGCTTGTGCATCAGTGATGATCACGTGCTGTCCCTCCCGATCCGACCGTGCTCGAGCTACTCGCCAGTGCCGGCGACACCGGCCATCCCAGCCACTCGCTGATCCCCCGGCCCATGACCCAGGCCAGGTCTTCCCCGCTGAGAAAGTCCAGTTCCTCGGTGAACAGGCGCACCGAATCGGCGTAGGAACAGCGCAGCCTGGTCATCTCGCTGCCCCAGAACACCCGCCGCGGCCCGTATGCCGCCATGACCCGCCGAATCGGTTCGGCGAGACGGGGGAACGGGAACTCGTCGTTCGTGTAACTCGGCAAGGCCGAGGCCTTTACACAGATATTTGGCCGGTCGGCCACGGCGACGAGCGCATCGGCGGTGGGCAGGAGCGCATCGTCGCGGGCCTCCAAGGGCATCGCGAAGTGGTCGATCACCAGCTTGAGGTCAGGATGTGCAGCGGCCACCTTGCCGATGGTGTCGATTGCACCCGGTGGGTAGACCGCAACCGGGATGCCGGCCTTGGCGGCTTCGGGCCAGA
>JALZIX010000264.1 GCA_030860025.1 Actinomycetota bacterium | reverse complement strand
GATGACCAGCGTGCCGAGCGCAGTCACCTCTACGGCCAGCGCTGCGTTCTGCTGAGGTTGTTAGGCGACCTCGAGGGAGCGTTGACGGCCGGGCGGATGAGCCTGCGCTACTCCGGCAACGACCCGGCGCTGGTCACTGTCGCCGGCGTTCGGCTGGCCCATGTCCATCAATGGCGGCGGGAATACCGCGCCGCTGATGCCATGTTCGCCCAAGCACTGGAAGGTGCCCCGGACGGCTATCGCTCCTTTGCCTATCAGCACGCGGGCAGAAGCAAGTACGAGCAGGGCGATGCCGATACGGCCCTTCGGTATTTTGAGAATGCCGTACGACTGCGCTCGTCGGGCCCCGCCGACCTGCTCGCCGCAGCAGAGATAGCTCTCGAAGCCGCCAGCCGACTTAAGAATGACACGGATCTGTCAGAGTTGTAGTTTCTAACTCTGCCACGATGCTGTAAGGTTGTCCGAGATGGACTCGGCGACCGTGCACAGAGCTGCGCAGACCACTGGCTGGTCGGTGCGGATGCTGCATTACCTGGACGCTGCCGGGCTGGTCAGCCCACCGCGCAGCGCTGCGGGGTATCGGCTCTACGGCGATCGCGAGATCGCCCGTCTGCGGACATTGCGCCAACTTCTGGCCGATCACGACCTGCGTCCTGCCGACCTTCAAGTGGCTCTTCGGCTGCGCAGCGAGCCGAACCTTCGCCACGCTGTTGATGACTGGATCGGATCGGTGCCACTCGGCGCGCCAACTGTCCAGGAGGATCCGGCCGCTGCACCCCCACCCGCCGCCCCGACCCTTGACCAAGACCCGTCCTACCCAACAGATGCAGCCACCTCGTGGCTGCGCTTCGAGCAGGACAAGCACTCCCGAGCAATCGCATTCACCAGCCACTCAACCAAGGAGACTGCATGACCGCCACCACCGCGACCCAGACCGGGAAAGCCACCCTGGGCCCCGACGACTACAAGGTCGCCGATCTCTCGCTGGCCACCTTCGGGCGCAACGAGATCCGACTCGCCGAGAACGAAATGCCCGGCCTGATGTCGCTTCGTGAGGAGTTCGGTCCGAGCCAGCCGCTGGCCGGAGCCCGCATCGCCGGATCGCTGCACATGACTGTGCAGACCGCAGTCCTCATCGAGACGCTCACCGCGCTTGGTGCCGACGTGCGCTGGGTCAGCTGCAACATTTTCTCCACCCAGGACCACGCCGCGGCGGCCACCGTCGTCGGCCAGGGCACTGTCGAGGCGCCGACCGGAACACCGGTCTTCGCTTGGAAGGGCGAATCCCTGGACGAGTACTGGTGGTGCACTGACCAGTTGTTCAAGTTCGCCGACGGCCAGGGTCCCAACATGATTCTCGACGACGGTGGTGATGCCACACTTCTCGTCCACAAGGGCGTCGAGTTCGAGGCTGCCGGCGTCGTGCCGAACCCGGACACTGCTGAGACCGAGGAGTACGCGGTCATCCTCAAGCTGCTGACCCGCAGCCTCGCCGAGACCCCGGACCGCTGGACCAAGATCGCGGCCGACATCAAGGGCGTCTCCGAGGAGACGACTACCGGTGTCATGCGGCTCTACGAGTTCGCCCGCGCCGGCAAGCTGCTCTTCCCGGCGATCAACGTCAACGACTCGGTGACCAAGTCCAAGTTCGACAACCTCTACGGCTGCCGGCACTCACTGATCGACGGCCTCAACCGGGCCGTGGATGTGATGATCGGCGGCAAGGTGGCCGTCGTCCTCGGCTACGGCGACGTCGGCAAGGGCTGCGCTGAGTCCCTGCGCGGGCAGGGCGCGCGCGTCATCGTGACCGAGATCGATCCGATCTGCGCCCTCCAGGCCTCGATGCACGGCTATCAAGTGGCCCGGCTCGAGGACGTGGTGAACACCGCCGACATCTTCATCACAGCGACCGGCAACAAGGACATCATCACCGCGCAGGACATGGCCCAGATGAAGCACCAGGCGATCGTCGGCAACATCGGCCACTTCGACAACGAGATCGACATCGTCGGCTTGACCCGTACCCCGGGCATCAACCGGAACAAGATCAAGCCGCAAGTCGATGAGTGGACCTTCCCCGACGGTCACTCGATCATCCTGTTGTCCGAGGGCCGTCTGCTGAACCTGGGCAATGCCACCGGCCACCCAAGCTTCGTGATGTCGACCTCGTTCACCAACCAGGTCCTCGCCCAGATCGAACTGTTCGGACACGGCGAGCGGTACGAGACCGAGGACCCACAGGTGTATGTCCTGCCGAAGGCCCTCGACGAGAAGGTCGCCCGTCTGCACGTGGACGCCCTCGGGATCCGGCTGACCGAACTCTCCAAGGAGCAGGCCGCCTACATCGGTGTCGACGTGGCCGGACCGTACAAGTCCGATCACTACCGCTACTAAGAGCCACACACCTAACAGCACAGACGCCGGAGGGCAGGCATGTCAGTGACCGGCCGGATGGAGGCGATCGACCGGATCGCCTCCGCCCGCCGGGACATGCCGCTGGTCACCGGTCTGCCCAGCACGTACCCGGCTCCCGGCCCGCTCTCCGGCCGGGTGATCGCCGCTTGCGTCCATCTGACCCCCGAGACGGTCGTGCTCGTCGAGGCGCTGCGTGGCCTCGGGGCGCGGCTGCGGCTGTGCGCTGCCAATCCGCTGTCCACCCAGGACGGTGTCGCGGCCTATCTGCGCCGCTTGCCCGGCGTGGACGTAGTCCTTGGCGGTGCGGATTGGGACGGCTACCGATGGGCGGTGGAAGAGGTCGCCGCCCAGGGTGGCGACCTGGTCATCGATGACGGCGCGGATCTGATCCTTGCGATTGGGTCCGGTGACAACCAGCCAGGCCGCCATCTTCTAGGCGCCTGCGAGAACACCTCCACCGGCGCGCTGCGACTGCAGATGGCCCAGGACGCCGGTCGCCTGGACGTGCCGGTCTTCGCCATCACTCGGAGCGCGGCCAAGCGCCTCTACGACGATCTGCACGGCACCGGTCAGTCAGTCCTGGATGCACTCCTGCGCACGACGCACCTGCTGCTGGCCGGCCGGGTAGCCGTGGTGGCCGGATACGGAACCTGCGGCCGCGGGATCGCCAGTCGGTTGCGCGCTCTCGGCGCCCGCGTGGTGATCACCGAGATCTCTCCACAGGCCGCGCTCGAGGCCAGCCTGGAAGGACTCTCCGTCGCCCCGATGATCGAGGCCATCAAGGACGCCGATCTCGTCGTAACCGCTACCGGCAGCAGGGATGTCGTCACCGAGCAACATCTGGTCGAGGCAAAGAGCGGCGTGATCCTCGCCAACGCCGGACATTTCGACATCGAGATCGACGCTGAATGGTTGCGCAAGGCCGGTCCCGGTACACCGGTTCGACCTGGCCTGATGTCCTATGCACTGCCCAGCGGCCAGGATGTACTCCTCGTCGCGGAGGGAAGGGTGGTCAATCTGGCCGCGGCCGAAGGGCACCCGCCGGCGGTCATGGACGTCACGTTCGCCACCGTGGCTCTGTGCCTGCTGGAACTGAGTGCAGGGCATTCCAAGACGCTGTCGGCCCAAGCGTCGAATGCCTACCCGGCCGGCGTGCACGCCGTGCCGACGCGGATCGACACGACCGTCGCGCGGCTGGCGCTGGAGCACGCAGGGGTACGCCTCGACGTAGCCACGACGGCCCAGGAGGAGTACTTGCGGACCTGGGGCGGCCCGGTTCGCGGCGGACCGAAGCTCTATCCCGCAGAATAGGCGTATGAGCGGTACGAGTCTTCGCGTTCTCGTCGTCGACGACGACGAACATCTGGCAGAGATGCTGGGCATAGTTCTGAAAAAGAACGGCTTCGAGGCCGCATTCGTGGCACACGGCGGCCGGGCCGTCTCTGCCTTCCGAGAGGTGCGGCCGGACATCGTTCTGCTGGACCTGATGCTTCCTGGGGCGGACGGCATGCAGATCTGCCGCGAGATCCGCCAGGAGTCCTTGGTGCCGATCATCATGCTCACCGCCAAGACGGACACCCAGGACGTCATCCGCGGCCTGGACGCGGGTGCTGACGACTACGTCATGAAGCCGTTCAAGCCCGATGAACTGGTCGCCCGCATCCGAGCGCAGATGCGCCGAGTGGAAAGCGATCATCCCGAGACCCTGAGCATCGGTGAAGTGGTCATCGACGTGGCCGGTCACCAGGTCAGCCGCAATGGCAAGCCCATCCCGCTGACACCGCTGGAGTTCGCCCTGCTCGTGGCCTTGGCTCGCAAGCCGCGTCAGGTGTTCACCCGCGAATACCTGCTCGAAGAGGTCTGGAAATACCGGCATGCTGCCGACACTCGGCTGGT
>JALZIX010000148.1 GCA_030860025.1 Actinomycetota bacterium | reverse complement strand
CGGCCGGGCGCTGATGTCCGAGCCCAGGCTGCTGCTCCTCGACGAGCCGTCCTTGGGAATGGCACCGAAGCTGGTTGCGCAGATCGGCCGGATCATCTCCCAGATCAACTCCCAGGGCACCGCGGTGGTCCTGGTCGAGCAGAACGCCACGATGGCCATGCGGGTTGCCGAGCACGCGGTCGTTCTGGAAGTCGGCCGGGTCGCGCTGTGTGGCACCACTGCCGAGTTCGCTGACTCCGACGAAATCGCCCGGCTCTATCTCGGCGGCCACGCCGAGTCTGAGCAACAGGCCCGGTCGGAGGCCAAGGCCGCCGCGGCCAGCCAGCAGACCCTCAGCAGGTGGGAAGGATGACCGGCGCCACGACCTCGTCGGCCACGGCCGGCCCAGCAGCCCCCAACGGGACTGGGAGCGACAGCCCCGCCCTGCGGGTCGAGGGGGTCACGGTCCGCTTCGGTGGCGTCACCGCCCTGGATGACGTCAGCTTCACCGTGGCGCCCGGCACCATCCACGCCCTGATCGGGCCTAACGGCGCCGGCAAGTCGACCTGCTTCAACGTGATCTCTGGCGTGTACCGGTGTGAGTCCGGACGGGTTCACCTGGGCGACATCGACATCACCGGAATCCGCCCGCACAAACTCTCCGGCATGGGCCTGGGCCGGGCATTCCAGAGTCTCGCGCTCTCCTTGCACTCCACGGTGCTCGACAACGTGATGCTCGGTCGACATGCTCGTACCAAGAGCGGGTTCATGGGTTCGGGTCTGCGGATGCCCTGGGTCGTGAAGGAACAGCGCCGCCACGAGGAGCGGGCTGTCGAGATCTGCGAGTTCGTCGGCATCGGGCATGCCCTGCACATGCCGGTGGGGGCCCTGCCCTACGGCGATGCAAAGCGGGTAGACATCGCTCGAGCGCTCGCTACCGAGCCACGCGTGCTGATGCTCGACGAGCCGGCGGCCGGGATGAACGCCGCTGAGACCGCCCTGATCAGCCAAACCATCCGCGACGTCCGTTCGGGTCTGGGAATTTCGGTCCTGCTGGTCGAGCACGACATGGGCCTGGTGATGGGCATCGCCGACCAGGTCACTGTGCTGGACTTCGGATCCGTGGTCGCCGATGGCTCCCCGGCGGAGGTGCAGTCCGACCCGGAAGTCATCCGCGCCTATCTCGGAGCCGAAGAGGCCGAAGGAGCCGAAGGGGCCGAAGAGGCCGAATCCGGACCCGTGACTTCCAGCGCAGCCCAGCAGGATGACAATGGATCCGACCGCAGGGATCAGGAACCGGCCCGATGACGACTTTTTTGCAGTTGACCGTGAACGGCCTGGGTAAGGGCGCGGTCTATGCGCTGCTTGCGCTGGGATTTGTGATCATCTTCCGGGCGACCGGGGTGGTGAACTTCGCGCACGGCTCCCTGGTGCTGCTGGGCGGCTATCTGGTTTATGTCACGCGTGACGAACTCGGCTACTACGGGGCCGTCGCCGTCGGCATAACCGTCGCCGCGCTCGGTGCGCTGCTGATCGAGCGGGTGCTGATCTCCCGAACCCGGCTTGCTGACCCCATCGCACTCGCGCTGCTGACGATCGGCGTGGACGTGGTCGTGTTGGAGGAGCTTGTCCGGCGCCTTGGGACCAACCTGCCCTTCCTCAACGCTCCGTTCGGCAACGAGGTCATTCGGTTCGGTGACGTCGCAGTGCTCCGAGCACAATTGGTGGCGTTGGTGGTGGGCGGTCTGCTCATAGCCGCATTCTTCGTGGCGTTTCGCACTACCGGCTGGGGTCTGGCGATGCGGGCGCAGGCCGAGAACCGGGAGGCCTCCGCGCTGATGGGGATTCGAAGCGGACGAGTGACCGCCTCGGCGTGGTTGGTGGCGGGCGCCCTGGCGGGGGTGGCCGTTGTGTTCATAGCTACCCAGGACTTTTCCGGCGCGGGGCTGTCCCGGGGGACCCACGCCATCGCGCTTGTTGCCTTTCCGGCCGCCATCATCGGTGGTCTTGACTCGACCGGTGGTGCGGTGCTCGGCGGGGCGATCGTTGGCCTGACCGAGGCGTACTCCGCGGAGTACATCTCGTTCGACTTCTCCAAGAGCGCGGTCTACATCGTGATGCTGATCGTGTTGGTCGTCGTCCCCGCGGGCCTTTTTGGGACGAAGGAGATTCATCGTGTCTGAGACTCGCCAGGAGCTGACCACGGCCGACCCGGTCGACGATGCGGCGGTTCCGCCCGAGTCTCCCAGGGCCACGGTGAGCGACGAGGATCCGCAAACGCCGCCGAACCGGCGGCCGCCGCGAGGACGCGGTGACATCCTGCGCTGGGCTGCCTGGGTCGTCCTTGCTGTGGTGTTGCTCGCCCTCCCGCTCTACGTCAGCACGCCCTGGCTGCGGGTCGGCGAGTACGTCATGATCGGCGCGGTCACTGCGATCGGTCTGACCCTGCTGACCGGCCAGACCGGCCAGCTCTCGTTGGGTACGCCGTTCTTCATGCTTGTCGGAGGAACCTCCTACGTCGTGCTGGCCGGCAAGCCCAGTGAGGTCAGTGACGAGGAGTTCCTCGGCTTCGGATTGCCACCCATGCTGGCGCTCGTCCTGGCGGTGGTGGTGGCGGCAATCTTCGGACTTGCCTTCGCCCCCGTCGCGGGACGGGTCAAGGGCATCTACCTTGCCATCGCGACTCTGTCGCTGGTCTATCTGGGGCTCTACCTCGGACAATCGCTGCCCTATATCACCGGGGGCACGGCCAGCGGCCGCAATCCCGAGGACCTGACCATGTTCGGCTTCTCCTTCACCTCGAACGACCCGGACGTCTCACTGTTCGGCGTGCCGCTGCGCGACACCGAACGCATGTGGTGGTTGTTCCTCGTCCTCGCCGCAATCGCCTATGTGCTCGCCCAGGGTGCCATCCGGGGACGCCCTGGTCGATCCTGGCGTGCGGTGCGGGACAACGAGTCTGCCGCGGCGGTGATGGGCGTTCGGGTGCCATGGGTACGCGCCAGCGTGTTCGCCATCTCATCGGCCTACGCCGGTTTGGCCGGTGTGATGACCGTGCTCTGGTTCGGTCTGCTCAAGGCGGACGAGACCGAGTTCGCCGGTACCTGGTCGATCGTTGTCGCAATCAGCGTGCTTGCCATGATCATCATCGGGGGTTTGGGGTCGGTACCCGGCGCCGTCGTTGGCGCCATGCTCGTCAACGGGCTCCCGCTGGTGATCCAGCTCCTGATCCCGAAGTACACATTCCTGCGCGATCTGACCAGTGGCGACAACGGGTTCACTCCGGTCGTGCTGACGGCGTTCGTATACGGGCTTGCCATCATCGCGGTGGTTCTGTTCGAACCTGGAGGTCTTGCCGCGCTTGGTCGGCGATTCACCAATGCACTGACATCACGCACCAAACCTACGAAGGGAAACTGACATGCGGCGACGACTCGCTGTACCGGCCATGGCGATTGCGAGCCTGCTCGCCCTGAGCGCCTGCTCGGACAAGGCCACTGACACCGGTGGGGATGGCGGCGGAGGGGATGCTGCCGAGCTCGCCACCGACTTCGGGGTAACCGACGACACGATCACCCTGGGCGTACTGACCGACAACTCGGGCCCGTTCAAGGACCTCGGGCTCGGGGTCGTGCAGGGCCACGAGTTGTGGATCGAGGAAACCAACGCCGACGGCGGCGTCTGCGAGCGTGAGATCGCCATCGAGGTCCGCGACCACGGCTACAAGGCTGATACGGCCACGATCCAGTACCCCGAGCTGGAGCCCAACATCCTCGGCTTCATGCAACTGCTCGGCTCGCCTATCAACGCGGCCCTTGACCAAAACCTGATCGACGATGAGGTCACCTCAGTGGCCCTATCATGGTCGTCGTTCATTCTCGACAACCCATACGTCGTGATCCCCGGCACCACCTACGACATCGAGATGATCAACGGGCTGTCCTACCTACTGGAAGAAGGCCTCATCGCCGACGGTGACACGATCGGCCACATCTACATCCAGGGCGAGTACGGCGAGAATGGGCTGCTCGGCGCCCAGTACTTCGCCGACCAGCACGACATGACCCTGGAGGCGGTCCAAGTCACCTCTACCGACACCGACATGCGCAACATCGTCACCGGGTTCGCCGGCCAAGGGGTTACTGCTATCGCATTGACGACCTCACCCAGCCAGACGGGATCCGCCGCGGCCGTCAATGCCCAGTTGGGCCTCAACGTGCCGCTGGTCGGGAACAACCCGGTGTTCGCCCCGCAGATCCTGAACGCGGAGTCGGCCGCCGCGCTCGAGAACCTGTACATCGTGGCCAGTGCAGTCCCGTTCGCCTCCGAGGTGGAGCAGGCACAGAACGTGGCCGCTGCATACGAAGAAGCGGGCTATTCGGAGTTGCCCAATGCCGGAGTCCCATATGGCTACGCGATCGGAGAGATCTGGGGCCAGATCCTGGAGCGGGCCTGCGAGAACGGCGACATGACCCGCGCGGGCGTCCAGGAGGCGCTACGCCAGAGCGAAAGCATCACCACCGGTGAACTGGTCGCCGACCTGGACTTCTCCAACGTGGGAACACCGGCCACTAACCAGGTCTATGTGGCCAAGCCGAATCTCGATCTACCGGGCGGCGTCGAGCAGATCAGTGAGCTGTTCGTCTCAG
>JALZIX010000138.1 GCA_030860025.1 Actinomycetota bacterium | reverse complement strand
CGCCGGTAACGCCTCCACCCGGCCCGCAGCCACCGCCTCGGCCCCCACGGCCACCGCGGCCGCCTCGGCCACCCCGGCCACCGATCAACCTGCCGCCGATTCCTGGCCTGCCTCCTGCATCAATCGTCTGGTGGCTCGACTTCATCGACCCATGGGGCAACCACCACGTCATCGCGATCATCGAGTTCGAGCTACCCAACGGCGACAGCATCCGGATCCTGGTGGATCTGATCTTCCCGGCGGATGGCGGCCGGCCCATCGTCATACTCGCCGAACTCGCTGGCACCGCGGACCCGCTGGCACTTCGAGACCACGTTGGCCCCGTCGCCGACACGGTTCTTGACCTACTTCTCGACCAAGTACCCGGCCTCGACCCCACCGCGTTGCAGTGGCTCGTCCACAACGGGCCCTTCTCCTCGGTTGATGGATCAGTCCCGGAGATGTGGCATGAGCTTGACCTGATCTTCGACGGGGTCCAGCACCGCCTCGCGGGGGTGCACATGCTGGACCCGCAACAGGTTCACGATCTGATCGAGCGGCTGCATCTACGGCCGGTGGAACAGGTCGTGGAGGAAATCGAAGACCTCGGTCGCGACGAACCCGGCAACCCAGAGCCTCAGCCACCTGGCACCGAGCCACCGGGGGCCGAGCCACCCGGAAGCCAGCCGCCCGGCACCACACCACCCGGAAGCCAGCCGCCCGGCACCACGCCACCTGGAGACCAGCCGCCCGGCACGACACCACCTGGCACGCCGCCTGGTTCCGAGGCACCGAGCACGCCGGAGAAGGTCGGCATGCCGCTCCCCGGAGGGACCGATGCCATCGGGCGGCGGGATGGTGACTCCGTGCTACCGAACGACGTGGTCTTGCTGCCCGGGTTGAAGTCAAACCGAGGGCACGTGCCGGACACGTCAGTCAAGTGGATCGACCGCGCCATCGTGCCGGCTCCGCCCCTGACCGACGACCTGATCTCTCGGGTGGAGAACCGACTCGGCGTGCGGCTCCCGGAGGACTATCTCGACGTCGTCAGGACTCACCAGGGCGGTGCTCCGGATCGTGGCACCGTGGGCTTGCCCGACGGCGCTGCTACCTCGATCAGCATGCTGCTGCACTTCGAGGAGGAACCGGCTGGTTACAACCTCGTCCGGATCGTCGAAGCCTCGGATGCCTTGTACGGCAAGCTCATTCCGTTCGCTGTCGATCCAGCGGGCAACTATTTCTGCTTCGATTACCGTGGCGAGACCCTTCACTCGTCCTCAGAGACACGGTGGAATCGGCCCGTGGTCCTGGTGACTGTTGACAGTCCCGAGGCCGAACCTCAGCCGGTTGCGGACGGGTTCGCCGCCCTGATCGATTCGCTCTCGGCGGATGAGTCCGTCGAGAACAGCTGAGCGTCCACCAGGGCACGGGCGGGCTGAGCACCAGGCGCAACCTAGCGGGGTTGACCTTCCGATGCACTGCGTCCAGGAGCCGTCGTCACGACGTCGAGGTAGATGGCGCTGTGCGCAATCAAGGTGCGAAATGCATCCAACATGAAATCGAGCAGGGCCTGCGGCTCGGCAGGCTCGGCGCTCGCGTCCGCGGCCTGATTGGCCACCGAGGCAAAGCCCTCACAGGCCGTCCAGATGCTGGGCCACAGATGGGTCCACTCCCAGATCTCGAACACACGCGGACGAACCCGAACCAACGGCGGCACGCCCGCCAGGCCGATCCCGTCGAGTACGGGATCAGCTGCGGTGTTGCCGAGGCCTATCAACAGTGGGCGCACCCGGTAGGCCTGGGCAAATTTCTGCGCTTGATCGCTGCCTGGCATGACCTCGACCGTCAGTCCAAGCCGGACGAGGTTGTCGAGAATCTCTGCCGCGCCTGGCACCTCCGCCTCGGTCGCGGTCTCGATGAGCACCTGCCGGGTCCAGGGCGCGCCGCCCAGCCGCGACGGCAGCCCGTGGGCCAATGCCCACATGTCGAAGTGCGCCTGATCGGGCAGTTTTGGCGTGTTCCATCCGACTCGGACGATGTGGTGTTTGGCGGGCGCACCCTGTGTGGGATGGAACGGGCCCATGTAGTGGCCGACGGGAAAGACGAGCGGGGCAACCTCAGCGGATCGGACTGCCTCGGGCAAGCTGCTCGAGTTCTGGGTCATGTCTCAGTCCCGGAATCCAGGCAGATCGCATTGTGGCTCAACATGATGTGCAAGGTTTCCAGGAGCGCTTCCAGAGTGAGGACCGGATCGGTGGCAAGCGCATCGTCGATCCCCACCCGCAACGCGGTCGCCGCTGCTCCTTCACAGGCCAGCCACAAATTGGGGTCCATGTGCGCCCACTCGTACAAGTCGTAGGCCATCGCCGATAACTGCACGATCGGCATACCCACCATCCCCACTGAATAGATCCAGGGCTCCTCGGGCGTATTTCCCAGTCCCAACATCAGCGGGACCATGCGGTACTGCCTGGCGAAGTCGACGGCTGAGTCCCCGACCGGCGGGGTCTCGGCGAGCAGACCGTCCTGGAGCAAAGACTCCAGCACCTCGTCGGGTCGACCGATACCGGCACGTCGGGCGGCGGTCAGCACAGATGCCCGGCTCCAGGGCTCGTCCAACGGGCGATCTGGAAGTGCATGCGCTAGCCCCCAGATCGCGAACTGCTCGTCGGTGAGCTGGTGGATAGCAGCTCCGACACGCACCTGGGTGGAGTGATCGCCGGGTTCCGCCGAATTGTGGAAGACACCGATGCAGTGCCCGATCGGAAAAAGCAGCTTCGCCGGGTTGTCGGTGGCCATCGCGCTGATGCTATCGGGCCGAATTGCCGTCATCGGATGGTGTGACTGCCACGTCGAGGTAGGCAGCATTGCGTGAGATCAGCGTCCGCATAGACTCCAGAACCAGGTCGAGCACCCTTTCCGGATCGGTCGCATCCGGACTGGATCTTTCCCCTTGCGCGGCGACGTAGGCGAGTCCCTCACAAGCGGCCCACAGGTTTGGCCAAAGATGAGCCCACTGCCAGATTTCGTAGACCCGCGGTCGAACCTTGACGACCGGCGGGATTCCGACCAGCCCGATGGCGTCGAGCACGGGGTCATCCGGGCTGTTCCCCAATCCGATCAACAACGACTGCAACCGGTAGGACTCGGCGAATTCGCGAGCCTGCTCAGTGCCGGGCGAGACTTCCGCGATCAGGCCGAGCTCAGCGAGGCGATCGAGGATCGCAGCCGCATCGGACATCTCCGCATCATCGGCTGCGTCGATGATCGCGCGTCGGGTCCACCGGATGTCGACTGCTCGATCAGGGAGGCCGTGCGCCAACCCCCAGATGTCTACGTGCGCCTCGTTGGGGAGTTTCGGTGTCTCCCAACCCACTCGGATAATGTGATGCTTGGCTGGCCCATTACGGCTTGGATGGAACGGACCCATGTAATGCCCGACCGGAAAGACCAGAGGCGCCGTGTCGTCCGGCGTGGCACTGTCCGGTGACCCCATCAGTTCGCCAACCTGGTGTCGAGGTAGGCGGCGTTCGGGCTGAGTAACGCATGCAGGGTGCCGAGCAGCGCGTCCAGCATCAGCAACGGGTCGGTGGCTAGTCGGTCCTCGATCCCGACCCGGACCGCAGTGGCGGCGGCGCCTTGGCAGGCGAGCCACAGGTTGGCGTCCATGTGGGCCCACTCATAGAGGTCGTAGGCAATGGCGGACATGGAGACGACCGGCATGCCCACCATGCCGACCGAGTACAGCCTCGGTTCCGCCGATGTGTTGCCCAGCCCCAGCATGAGCGGAATCAGTCGATGGCGACGGGCGAAGTCGACGGCGGAGTCTGTGCCCGGCGTCGTTTCGTACAAGACGTAGTCCTTGATCAGCCCGTCCAGCACCTGCTCGGCCATGGCGATTCCGGCCCGACGCGCGGCGGTCAACACCGATTCCCGATTCCAAGGTTGATCCGCCGGCCGGTCGGGTATTCCATGTGCCAGTCCCCAGATTGCGAACTGGTCGTCATCGAGCCGTACGACGTCTGGACCTACCCGCACCTGGAAGAAGTGGTCCGCGGATTTGGGTGCATCGTAATAGGCGCCGATGCAGTGCCCGATGGGGAACAACAGGGCCGCGTCCTCGTCAGTGGCCATCGCGAGGATCGTATCGGGCAGTGGTCGGGGCGACGAACCGCGCGATCTGAGCCATCACGATGCCTCAATGAAGTTCCCGAGTAGCCGGTCACTGCGCCATCCTGCCCCGATCCGGATGCGGGGTGTGACAAGTCCAGGCGTACGGCTTGCTCCCGACGAACTGGCTTTTTTGCCGATGTTCATCCGCCTGAAAGGCGCCTGACTGCACGCGTTGTGAGCATTGACCGTACGTCTCCTTGCCCAGCCAGAGACCGACGAGATGGTGTTGCACCTAAACCTGCGGCCGGTTGACGGCGTGATCCGACAGTTGGCCGCCCTAGAGACCGGCGCCGCCTCTCAACGTGGGCGCCATACCGCTAGCCATTCATGAGGCGCTCGCAGCGAAGAACCGGGCGAGGTGCATCCCCACCTGAGCGGGCGCGTCCTCTTGGATGAAGTGCCCGGCATCGGGCAGTTCGGTGACCTCGGCCTGCGGCAGGTCGATCCGCAGCCTCGCCACGGTCTCGGCGATATCCGGTAGGAGCCGGTCCTGCGCGCCGTACACGATCCGTACCGGAGCCTGGAGCGTCGGTAAGAGGCGAGCGATCTCCTTGAATCCGGACGCCCGCAGACCGACACCGGCCGCAGCCAGCGCCAGCCGGGCCGGCTCACTGTCGAACGGGGCCTGGACCGCTGAGATCACCTCCTCGCCGAGAGCAGCTGGGTTGGCCACGCCCTGGCGCATGAGTTGTTCCAGCCCCTCAGGGCTGGTCATCGCGGCCCGACGCGACGGCGTCACCAACCCGCGCACGAAGGCGATCGCGGACGGATGGAACTCGGGGTACGCAACAGTGTTCAGCAGGGCGAGGCGGCTCAATCGATCCTGGCGGTGCAGGGCCCAATGCAGGGCGATGGGTCCGCCCAGGTCGTGCGCGGCGAGGGCAACCTCTGTGATCCCGAGCGCGTCGAGGAAGCCGTCGAGCACCTGGTCGAAGAACTCGAACTCGTAGCCGTCGAGGGGCTTGCTCGACCTGCCGAATCCCGGGAGGTCCGGGGCTATCACTGTGTTGTGCTCAGCGATGGGGGCCATCACGTCACGCCATAGATAGGACGACGTAGGCCAGCCGTGCAGCAAGAGCACTGGGGCACCGGTGCCCATTGCGCGATAGGCAACGCTGAGCCCGTGCACTTCGACCCTGTCCACAAGTGAGCCCTCCTTAGAAACCGACTGTCGGTCGGTAACCGTACAAGCAAACCGACTGTCGGTCTAGTCTGCAGACATGCCCTCTCGCCGCACTGCCGCCCAGGTTCTTGACGACGACGACGGCCGGGTCGTCCGCGGCCGCAGCACTCGAGAGCGGCTTGTCACCACCGCACGCGCCGAGTTCGGTGAGCGCGGATACGAGGCGACCTCGATCGACGCGATCCTCGAGGGGGCCGGAGTCGCGCGAGGTGCGCTCTACCACCACTTCGCCAGCAAGGAGGCACTCTTCAGCGCGGTGCTCGACCACGTCGTGGCCGAACTCGCCCGGAAGGTCCGCGAAACTGCCCGCGCACATTCCGATCCGGCCGAGAGCCTGAAAGCCGGCTCTCTTGCCTGGCTACGACTCGCGTTGGACCCAGCGGTGCAGCGGATCATGCTGCTCGACGCGCCAGCAGTCGTGGGCTGGACGAGATGGCGGACGCTGGATGACGAGCACACGCTCGGTGCCACTAAGGCGGCCCTGCGTCGGCTCGCCAAGGCCGGGCGGCTGCCTGCCACAGCCACGGACACGCTGGCTCACCTGATACTCGCCGCCGTCGGCGAGACGGCTCTCCTGATCGCGCGCGCCGAGGACCCGGCGGCCGCGCAGGCAGCCGGCGAGGCTGCCCTGCAGATCCTCCTGGACCGCTTGCTCGGCGCGGAGCCTAGGGAACGAAGAACTGGTTGAGGAACGCCAGGACCCCTTCGAAGACGTCGCCACTCGGCGTAGCGCCTGGCTCCACGCCCGGCGGATCAGCCGGGACGTTATTCGCATAACGTCCCGAAGGGTTGGGGTCAGCGCGGTGCGGTGTCGTGGATGGGGCCGGCTGTTTCGGCCAGGCGCTCACCGGAGCCACCCCAGCGGCCGGCGATGATCTCAGCGGCGATCGAGATGGCGGTTTCTTCCGGGGTACGGGCACCAAGGTCAAGCCCGACGGGCGAGGACAGTCTGG
>JALZIX010000133.1 GCA_030860025.1 Actinomycetota bacterium | reverse complement strand
TGCTCCTCGGGGGCGGCGCGTGGCATCTCGAGTCAGATCAGGTGCAGAGGATGCGCCGCGCCATTGCCGACGATCACCTCGGGCCCGCGCTGGAGCGCCTGCTCGAGGGGCTGCGCAAGGGGGGCTGGACGATCAGCGGCAGTCCGGTCAAGACTCGTCCACACGGCTATGCCAACGACCATCCGCGCCTGGAGTTGTTGCGATTCCGGGCGCTGAGCGCGCACCGTGACCTCGGCGACCAGTCGTGGCTGGCAACGCGAGATGCTCTCCAGCAGGTACGCCGGGGCTGGCGGCGGTTGGCCCCGCTCAACGACTGGATCGCCACGCACTTGGGCCAGGGCTGATCAGAACGCGGCCAAGGCCCGGCGCAGCGCGTCGGCGCTGATCGCGACTGCGGAGTGGTCGGCCGACTCTGCTGCGGCGCGCAGGTCACTTACGTAACCGTCGATACTGGTGGCGGCCGCACCTTCGACGGCAGGCGAAGTCCTGGCCCACAACGCCTCGAGATGGCGGACATCTCCGAGCACGAATCCG
The DNA here is from genome assembly GCA_030860025.1 of Actinomycetota bacterium. Classification (GTDB taxonomy): domain Bacteria; phylum Actinomycetota; class Actinomycetes; order Mycobacteriales; family Geodermatophilaceae; genus JACCQS01. The sequence continues at coordinate 13,274 of JALZIX010000133.1, read as the reverse complement.
CTCTCCTCGGCCGCTGAGTCGAGCAGGATCTGCCGGGCGAGAATGTCCATTCGCCCGACGTCAACTATTGCTGGCGCGTGGTGGCGCAGCCGCAAGTCGGTGACCACGTAGGCAAGGTCGTTGGCTGCCTGCTGTGTCGCTGCTACGTCCTGGCTGGCGGCCGCAGACGTCAACGTCTCGAGTGCGGCGTCCATGCCGTCGGCGGTCAAGGGCGGTACACCGGTCCCCGCGTAGCTGGTCCAGGAGGCGTTCATCGAGTCCAACAGGCCAGTCACGGCAGCCCAGTCAGCCGCTCCAGCCGCGGCGAAGGCGTCCGCACTGGCCGTGGTCACCTGCTCGACCTCAGCCGGCATGTCGCCGCCGACGGTATCCAGCGGAACCCCGATGGAGACTTGGACCAGCTCGTCTTCCACCGGCACGTGGGCCATGAACTCCCCGTAGCCGGGCGCGAAGATCTTGTCCTCGAGAACTCCGTCAGCCAGCAACTCCTGGACCAGCAGCGCCCCGATGATGGGACCCTGCGGGCCATCGACGGTCTCGGTGATCGACTTCACCGTCACTTCTTCGAACACGAATCCGGGGATGTTCTCCGGCCGGTAGACATCACCGATCTGCGGGTCCGCGGGCATGATCATTCCGGGCGGACCGTCCCTCCCGGCCAGCCAGGTCCCGTCTGTATCGGCGAGTTGGCCGTCGACGAAGTTCTCGACGTCCTCCCCGAAGTACCACACCGAACCGTCGTCAGCCTGGGCGAAGAAGTCGCGGGCAACCTCGAGGATCCTGCCGTCACCGTATGCAGTGAACTGCGAGACGACGGTGTCGATCTGCCGGCCTTCCCACTCGATGGTCTTGATCTCGGGCAGCAAGGTGACCTCGTGTCGAAGCACCACATCCGCTTCGGTACCCACCTGGATCACCTGCGTGAGCGCAGTGATCGGGAAGAGCGGATTGGTGATGTTCGTCGGGTCTGAGAACGTCGGCGTCGCCAAGTCGACCCGAGCGCTGTCCGGAGCGGTCTGCAGCGTCGGCTCGAGCGTGGCGCCCGGTTCGGCGGTCGAGTTGCCGTTTCCGCAGCCGGACACAAGGCAGACGGCGACCACTGCCATCCCGATTCCTGAGCGCACAGTGCCGGCGCGTGGTGCAGAGGTGCCTTGTGAACGTGCCGCCGGTGACCGGTTCATGACTTTCCCCTCTGCGGCGCCGGTTCACCCGGCGCGGTGGAGAGGACGATGCGCGGCAAGGGCTGAACGAAGGCTGAAGGTCAGCCGCGCCTCATTCAGGCAGCGTTGCGCAACTCAGGGCTAGCTGCTACGGATCGGGGACCCGGACCTCAGTCGTCCAGGAGCGGGTCGAGCCCGACGGTCAGCCCAGGGTGGTTCGCCACGTTGCGGACGGCCAGTAGAACGCCGGGCATGAAGGAATTCCGGTTGAGGGTGTCGTGCCGGATGGTCAGCGTCTCCCCCTCCGTACCGAAGAGGATCTGCTGGTGGGCGAGCAGTCCGGACATGCGCACCGAGTGGATGCGGACGCCGTCCACATCCACGCCGCGCGCTTGGAAGTCTTCCCGAGTCGCGTCGAGCATGGCCGGCAGCTGGGCCCTGCGCCGGGCCTCGGCAATGAGTTGCGCGGTCCGGTATGAGGTGCCGCTGGGTGCATCGATCTTCTGCGGGTGATGCATCTCGATGACCTCGGCGGAGTCGAAGTAGCGTGCGGCGAGGGCCGCAAACCGCATGGACAGCACCGCGCCGATGGCGAAGTTGGGGGCGATCAGTACCGAAAGGTCGGGCTTGGGCTCCAACCAGCTACGCACCGTCTCGATCTTCTCGTCATCGAAGCCGGACGTACCCACGACACAGTGAATGTTCTGGTCGATGCAGAAGCGGATGTTGTCCATCACCACGTCCGGACCGGTGAAATCCACCACGACGTCGGCACCGGCGTCGGAGACGTTGAACAACCAGTCCCCCGCGTCGACGTTTGCGACCAGTTCGAGGTCCGGCGCCTCATCAACGGCTCGGCAGACCTGGGCCCCCATGCGGCCGCGTCCGCCGAGGACGCCGACTCGGATCAGCTCGCCCAACGGCTCGCTCCTGGCCAGCGGGTCAATCCTGGACTCGTCGGTGCTCATTGGCTGCACGATAGTCGGGTGACATCGCCACTCACCGTGCTGCTCGCGCCGGACAAGTTCAAAGGCTGTCTGACTGCGACGGACGTATGCGTGGAACTGCGACGCGGCCTGATGGGCGGACCTGGCCAGATCGAGGTTGTGGTCCGGCCGGTCGCCGATGGCGGGGACGGCACCCTCGACGCGGCACTAGCAGCGGGCTTCGAGTCGCGCAGCGTCGCGGCTGCCGGGGCACTCGGAGAGCCGCGATCGGCGCGCTTCGGCGTTCAGGGAGCGACGGCACTGATCGAACTCGCCGAGGTCTGTGGCCTGGCCCAGCTACCTGAGGACGGACTGCGACCGATGGAAGCCACGAGCTATGGCGTGGGTTTGGCGATGAAAGCCGCGATCGGATTGGGCTACCGCGAACTCGTCGTCGGTCTAGGCGGCAGTGCCTCCACCGACGGCGGGATTGGGGCTGCAACCGCGCTCGGCGCACGAATCGTTGACGACACCGGTGAGCCTGTACGCCCGGGCGGGGACGGGCTGGGCGAACTGGCCTCGGTGGATTTCACGCCGATGCAGGACCTGCTGGCCGGCGTCAGGGTCGTACTGGCCACCGATGTCAGGTCGCCGCTGCTGGGAGAGCACGGCGCCGCAGCAGTGTTCGCCCCGCAGAAGGGAGCCAGCGGGGAGCAGGTTCGTCTGCTCGAGGCCGGGCTGCAGCGGTGGGCATGCGCCGTCCAAGCCGCCACCGGCCTCGACGTTCGCAACGTCCCGGGCGCTGGCGCGGCCGGTGGATTCGCTGTGCCGTTCCTGGCCACCGGCTGTGGCAGCGTTGTCGCCGGGGCTCAACTCATGCTGGATGTCACCGGAGCCCGAGCGGCCATCGAGATGGCGGACCTCGTGATCACTGGTGAAGGCCGATGGGATTCTCAGACCAGTAGCGGCAAGGCGCCCCATGCCGTCGTCGAGGCTGCCCGGCGTGTTGGAACGCCGGTCATGGCCGTCGCCGGCAGTTTCTCCGCTGACGCGGATCTCACCGGCACCGCGGCCGGCTACTCGCTCGCCGAAATCGCCGGACCGGACGGCGATCCCCTACGAGACGCACGAACTCTCTTGCGCGAGATCGGCGCCCGGATAGCCCGAGATCTCGGCCGAGCGACCTAGGCCGCAACGAAGGCGGAGAAGTCGTGATCGGCGAACGCTCCGACCACCGAAAGGCACAGCGGACCGGCCAGCACCTCCGCGGCGATGTCGCTGACTTCTTGCACGGTCACCGCGGCGAGATCGTCAAGGACCTGCAGCACGCTGCGGTACTCACCGAAGCTGAGTTCGGACTTGGCGATCCGGCTCATCCGCGAACCGGTGTCCTCCATGCCGAGGACCATGCCGCCGCGTAGTTGACCCTTGGCCCGATCGACCTCCTCGGCCGAAAGACCCTTCGCCGCGACGCGATCCAGTTCCTCGCGGATCAGGCCCAGGACCTCGTCGACGTTGCGTGGCGCGCATCCGGCGTAGACGTTGTAGGAACCGACACCGGCGTAGTGCGACACCGAGGAGCCGACGCTGTAGGCCAGGCCGCGCTTCTCGCGGATCTCCTGGAACAGCCTGGAACTCATGCCTCCGCCGAGGCCGGTGTTGAGCACGCTCAGGGCATACCGACGTTCGTCATGGCGCCCAGGCGTGAACCCGCCGAGCAGGATGTGCGCCTGCTCGGTCGGCCGGTCGATCAGCGCGATCTCCTGCGCTGGCGATCTCCACCCGTCGTCATCGGCACGAATGGGGTCGGGTGCGACATCGGCGCTCAGCTGATCAGCAAATGCCATGCGCACCAAGCGCAGCACCTCGGCGTGGTCGACCGCACCCGCGGCTGCGACCACCATCGACTGGGGCCGGTAGCGGCGCCGGTAATAGCCCGCGATCTGGTTTCGACTCAGGTCGGTGATCGATTGCGTCGTGCCAAGAACGGGCCGACCAAGCGGACTGTCTCCGAACAGCGCCTCGCTGAACAGGTCATAGACAGCGTCGCCCGGTTCGTCGTCGCGCATCGCGATCTCTTCATGGATGACGCCGCGCTCGTTCTCCACGTCCGCGCCGCGAATGATGGCGCTGGTGACGAGATCACCGACGACGTCGACGGCCAGCGGCAGATCACTGGCCAGCACCGTCGCGTAGTAGCAAGTGTGCTCCTTTGCGGTGAAGGCGTTCAGTTCACCACCTACGGCGTCGAGCGCGGATGCGATCTGCAGAGCACTGCGACGTCGGGTTCCCTTGAACAGCAGGTGCTCCAGGTAATGAGAGGCACCGGCCAACGCCGGCTTCTCGTCACGGGAGCCGATGCCGACCCAGATGCCGAGCGAGGCCGAGAGCATCGAGGGCATGGACTCGGTGATGACCCGTAGACCCCCGGGCAGGACCGTCCGGCGAACGATGCCGCCGGACGAGTCCTGGTCGAGAGTGCGGGTGGTGGCGCGAGTAGCCACGCCCGGGGTCAGACGCTGGAAGCAGCGACGTCGGACGGTAACGACTCCGGCGCACCATTGTTGCTGGCACCTTTGTCGTCCGCTGCGTTGTCTGCCACGGGACCGAGGCTGATCTTGCCGCGGGCGTCGATCTCCAGGATCTCGACCTGGAGCTTGTCCCCGACGTTGACCACGTCCTCGACCTTGCCGATCCGCTTGCCGCCGCCGAGCTTGCTGATGTGGACCAGACCGTCGCGGCCGGGCAACAGCGAGACGAAGGCACCGAAGGTGGTCGTCTTGACGACGGTTCCGAGGAACCGCTCGCCCACCTTGGGCATCTGCGGGTTGGCGATCGCGTTGATCCGGTCGACGGCCGCCTGGGCGGAAGGCCCGTCGGTGGCGCCGACGTAGATCGTTCCGTCGTCCTCGATGGTGATGTCCGCGCCGGTCTCGTCCTGGATCGCGTTGATCATCTGACCCTTCGGCCCGATGACCGCGCCGATCTTGTCGACCGGGATCTTGACGCTCGTGACGCGCGGCGCGTACGGGCTCATCTCGTCCGGCCCGTCGATCGCCTCGAGCATCACGTCGAGGATGTGCAGCCGGGCCGCCTTCGCCTGAGTCAGCGCGGCGGCAAGAACATCTGAGGGAATGCCGTCGAGCTTGGTGTCCAGTTGCAGCGCGGTGACGAACTCCTTCGTGCCGGCGACCTTGAAGTCCATGTCACCGAACGCGTCCTCGGCGCCGAGGATGTCGGTCAGCGCGACGTACTCTCTGCGCTCTGTGCCGTCGGCAGTGCTTATTACATCCGAGACAAGGCCCATCGCGATCCCCGCTACCGCGGCGCGAAGCGGAACGCCCGCGTTGAGCAGAGCCATCGTCGAGGCGCAGACCGAGCCCATCGACGTGGAACCGTTGGAGCCCAGGGCCTCGGAGACCTGACGGATCGCGTACGGAAATTCCTCACGCGTGGGCAGGACTGGCAAGAGCGCCCGCTCGGCCAGCGCGCCATGCCCGATCTCCCGACGCTTGGGCGAGCCCACGCGGCCGGTCTCACCGGTGGAGTACGGCGGGAAGTTGTAGTTGTGCATGTAGCGCTTGCGGCTCTCGGGGTTCAGCGTGTCGACCATCTGCTCCATCCGGAGCATGTTCAGCGTGGTGACACCGAGGATCTGGGTCTCGCCGCGCTCGAACAGGGCCGAGCCGTGCACCCGCGGGATGACCTCGACCTCGGCGGTCAGCGGCCGGATGTCGGACAACCCGCGACCGTCGATCCGGACCTTGTCGCGCAGGATCCGCTGGCGAACCACCTTCTTGGTGATCGATCGGACCGCAGCCGAAATTTCCTTCTCCCGGCCTTCGAACTGCTCGGCGAGGGCGGCCTTGGTGTCTTCCTTGATGCGGTCGGTCTCGCTCTCCCGGTCGACCTTGTCCGCGATCTGCTGGGCAGAAGAGAGGGCCTGCCCGGCGTGCGCCTCGACAGCTGCATAGACATCGTCGGTGTAATCCAGGAAGCGCGGGAAGTCGACGGTCGGCTTGCCCGCCTTCGATGCCAGCGCGGACTGTGCCTCGCAAAGGGATTTGATGAACGGCTTGGCCGCCTCCAGCCCTGCAGAAACGACATCCTCAGTGGGAGCGGTGCCTCCACCGGCGACGAGTTCGATCGTCCTGGTTGTCGCCTCGGCCTCGACCATCATGATTGCCACGTCGCCGTCTTCGAGGACATGCCCAGCGACGACCATGTCGAACACAGCCGATTCCAATTCGGAGTGAGCCGGGAAGGCAACCCATTGGCCCTCGATCAGGGCGACCCGCACAGCTCCGACGGGCCCGGAGAAAGGCAGTCCGGACAACTGCGTGGACGCTGAGGCTGCGTTGATGGCCAACACGTCATAGAGGTGATCAGGGTCCAGCGACATGACGGTGATCACGACCTGGACCTCGTTGCGCAGGCCCTTGGCGAACGTCGGACGCAGCGGTCGGTCGATCAGCCGGCAGGTGAGAATCGCATCCTCACTCGGCCGGCCCTCGCGGCGGAAGAAGGAGCCGGGGATCCGGCCCGCGGCATACATCCGCTCTTCGACATCGACGGTGAGCGGAAAGAAGTCGAGGTGCTCCTTGGGTGACTTGCTTGCCGTGGTGGCCGACAGGAGCAGGGTGTCGCCGAGGGTGGCGACGACGGAGCCGGCGGCCTGACGGGCCAAGCGGCCGGTCTCGAAGCCGATCTCGCGAGTGCCGAATTTGCCGTTGTCGATCATTGCGGTTGCGGTGTACACGCCCTCGTCGGGCGAATCTTGCGAAAGTGCGGACATGTGGTCCTCTCGTACATCACACCGAGGCGGCGGAGAGACGAGCGCGGGACTCTGGAACGCGATCCGGTCTTCGATCGAAGCCCTCGGGCGGGAAATTCACACTCCCGGGAGCCACTACCGAGGACCGGTTCGATCCGGTCCCCTCGTCCGCCACGCCGTCATCGGCATGGAAGACCGTGCGGCGGGTGCCGTACGGGGTGGTGCTAGCGGCTGAATCTCCTAACGACGCAGACCGAGACGCTCGATGAGCGACCGGTAGCGGTCGATGTCGATCTTCGCCAAGTAGTTGAGCAGCCGACGGCGGCGCCCGACGAGCAGGAGCAGGCCGCGGCGGCTGTGGTGATCGTGCTTGTGAAATTTGAGGTGTTCAGTCAGGTCCCGAATGCGCTGGGTGAGCATCGCGACCTGCACTTCGGGCGAGCCGGTGTCGTTCTCGACGGTCCCGTACTCGGTGCTGATTTCTTTCTTGACTGTTGTGGACAGACCCATATTTTGGTTCTCCTTCGCAGGTCGCGCGCCGCCCTCGGTCTGATTCACGAGAGGCTGAATTGAACGCGCTGGCGCACGCCGAAGATCGGCGTGACGTGCCCAGGGTATCAGTTGTCAGTTCGTCGCTCGGTCTCAGCAAGGATTGCCCGGGTTTCAGCGACGTCTCCATCCATCGCGGCGATCAAGTCCTGGATCTTGTCGAACCGCTCCATCCCACGGAGGCGGGTGACGAACTCGACGGCGACGTGCTCTCCGTAGAGGTCATCAGCGAAGTCGAGAACAAACGCCTCCACGCGGCGCACGACCCCCGAGAAAGTTGGATTGGTACCCACCGAGATGGCAGCCTGCAGCGGTTTGTCGTCCCGGATGAGCCAGCCGGCGTAGACCCCGTCGGCGGGTATGGCGGTATGCACCGGGCATTCGATGTTGGCGGTGGGATAGCCCAGTTCCCGTCCTCGGCGCTCACCGCGTACGACGATCCCCTCGACCCGATGCGGCCGGCCCAACGCAGCGGCCGCGGCGGCCATGTCACCTGCCGCGACGCAGGCGCGGATGTAGGTGGAGGACAACGGCACTTCGCCGGTCCGCTGGATTTCCACCACCTCGGTCTGGAACCCGAAGCGCTCCCCGAGTTCGCGCAGGGTGTCCACGGTGCCCTTCGCCTTGTGCCCGAACCGAAAGTTCTCCCCGACGACCACCCTGGCGGCATGCAGACCGGCCACGAGGGCCGAGTGCACGAACTCGTCCGGGAGCAGGCGGCTGAACTCAAGGGTGAACGGGATGACGCATAGTGCGTCCACACCCAACCCGGCCATGAGTTCGGCCTTGCGGTTGACCGACGTCAGGATCGGCGGATGCGATCCGGGACGCACCACTTCGCTCGGATGCGGGTCGAAGGTCACCGCCACCGACGAGATCCCGGTGGCATGAGCCCGGCGCACGGCGGTTTCGAGCAGATGCTGATGGCCACGGTGTACGCCGTCGTACATGCCGATGGTGACCACCGAACGACCCCAACCGCCTGGCGTCCGCTCGGCGCCTCGCCACCGCTTCATCGAGACCGGGTAGCCAGCGGGCGAGCAGGTGCACCCATACCGGCGTCTCTGTGCATGGTTTCCCCGCCTAGCCGATCCGGTGGATCCAGCCGTGCCGGTCCTCCACGCTGCCGTGTTGGATGGCAAGCAGTTCCTCGCGCAATGCCATGGTGATTGGCCCGGGCTCGCCATCGGCGATCGTGAAGTCCCCACCGGTGCTGCGCGCCTTGCCAATTGGCGTGATCACTGCAGCCGTCCCGCAGGCGAAAACCTCAGTCAGGGAGCCGTCCGCCGCCCGTGAGCGCCATTCGTCCACGGTGACCTGTCGCTCCGACACGTCATAACCATGTTCGCGGGCAAGGACGAGCACCGACTCCCGGGTGATCCCGGCCAGCAGGGTGCCGGTGAGTTCGGGGGTGGCCAGTTCGAAGTCTGATGGGTCGCCGGACCCCCGCCGATCGAACACGAAGAAGAGGTTCATGCCTCCCATCTCCTCCACCGTGGTGCGACCGACCGCGTCCAGCCAGACGACCTGGTCGCAGCCCTCGGCAGCTGCCTGCTCCTGGGCGAGCAAGCTCGCTGCGTAGTTGCCGCCGGTCTTGGCCGCACCGGTGCCGCCCGGGGCCGCCCGCACGTAGTCCTCGGAAAGCCACACGGTCACCGGTTTGACGCCCTGTGGGAAGTAGGCACCCGACGGGGCGGCGATGAACAGACAGAGGTATTCGTGCGCCGGTCGCACGCCGAGGAAAGCCTCGGTGGCGAACATGAACGGGCGCAGGTACAGGCTCTGGTCACCACCGGAGGGCACCCAGGCGCGGTCGATGCTGACCAGCGCCTCCACCGCGGCGAGGAAGGCGTCCTCCGGCAGGGCCGGCATGGCCATCCGCGCGGCCGAGCGCTGGAACCGCGCGGCGTTGGACTGAGGGCGGAAGACCGCGAGGCCTCCGTCGTCGAGGTTGAATGCCTTGAGGCCCTCAAAGATCGTCTGCGAGTAGTGCAGCACGGCAGTACTGGGGTGCAGCGGCAGGGGCGTGAGAGGGCCAAGTAGAGCGTCGTGCCAACCCTTGTCGCGCTGCCAGGTGATCGAGAGCATGTGATCGGTGAAGTGCTGCCCGAATCCTGGGTTTGCCAGAATCTCAGCCCGGCTTACCGCGTCAACCGGACTTGCCGACGGCACGACCTGCAGCGGCAGGTCGGCGGAGAGCTGAGTCGGACGGGCCAGGATGTCGGTCACAAGAGCCTTCTCGGTCGTGGGTTGGCGGGGTGGGTGGGCGGTCAGCTAGTTGAAGGTTAACGCCGGTTCGCTGCACCGGTGTTCCTGCGCTGGCGTTTGCTCCCTGAAGTCGGCAGATCAGGTAAAGCCGACAACCGCGCGGGCCCGCCCGTCGAGGTCTTCGACGAGGGCGACCGCGCCACCTTCAGGGTCGAACACACCGTAGACCCCGGGTAGTCCCTGCGCAGGCACTCGCTGGCCGTAGCCGAGCGCACGTGCAGTCTCGGCATTCACCGAGACCGTTGGGAGGGTCCGGCGGATGGCGGCGGCGAGGTCTAGGGTGACCGGCGAGGACGTCAAATCCTCGAGCGTGCGGGCTTGCTCGATGGAGAAGTCCCCGACCCGGGTCCGTCGGAGCGCAGTCAGGTGCCCGCCTACGCCGAGTGCGGCCCCCAGGTCCCGGGCAAGGGCGCGCACATATGTGCCGCTCGTGCAGACGAGGGTGACGTCGAGATCGATGATGTCGCGGTTGGGGCGGCGGAGGTCGCGCAGTTCCAGTTCCGAGACCGTTACGGCGCGGGCATCGAGAGTGAGCTCCTCCCCCGCGCGTACCCGGGAGTACGCGCGGCGACCGGCGACCTTGATCGCGCTGACCGACGATGGCACCTGTTGGATGTCCCCGGTCAAGCTTCGTAGGCCGGCGCGGATCGCCTCGTCGCCGATCCCGGCCGTGCTGGTCGTCTCGGTGATCTCGCCCTCGGCATCGTCGGTCACCGTGCCGACGCCCAGTCGGATCGTCGCGGCGTAGGCCTTGTCCTGCCCGGCCACATACCCGAGCAGGCGGGTAGCGCGGCCAAGTCCGAGAACCAGGACCCCGGTGGCCATCGGGTCGAGGGTCCCGGCGTGGCCGACCTTTCGGGTGTTGGCCAGCCGCCGCATGCGCGCGACGACGTCATGCGAGGTGAGGCCTCGTGGCTTGTCCACGATGGTGAGCCCATCGGGGCCGGCCCTGCTGGTCACATCGGCCATCCTGCCCAACCTCCGGCGGCAAGAGTGCACGATGGCACCTGTGAGTGAAGATCCGGCGAGCCCGCAGGCTCATGGCGCCGGCGGGCAGCTAGGAGATCCCGTACTCGATCTCGGGTTCGCCCGCCTCGACATCGACCGGGCTGAACGAACGGGCCTGCCCGAGATCGTGTACGCCGAGGGAAAGACCCCCGAGCAGGTAGTCGAGTGCCTCGCTGGCCTGGTCGAGAGCGACCAGATCGCGCTATCCACCCGAGTGAGCACAGAGGTGGCCCGGCAGATCCGGCTCCGCTGGCCCGACGCGAACATCGATCCGTTGGCGCGCTGCGCCCGCGTCGGGCGGGCGGCCAGCCTGATCGGCAGCGTGGCCGTCGTGTCAGCGGGCACCTCCGATGCGGCCGTGGCCGCCGAGGCCGCCTTTGTCTGCACAGCGCTCGGGGCTGCGGTGACCCGGCTCGACGACGTCGGCGTGGCCGGGCTGCATCGGTTGCTCGCGGTACGGGGCAACCTGGAAGCCGCGGATGTCGTCATCGTGGTGGCGGGCATGGACGGCGCTCTGGCCAGCGCCGTCGGCGGACTCATCTCGACCCCGGTGGTGGCAGTGCCCACCAGCGTCGGGTACGGGGCTGCGTTCGAAGGGCTCGCGGCCCTGCTGACCATGCTCAACTCGTGCGCGCCCGGGGTCGTGGTCACCAATATCGACAACGGCTTCGGTGCGGCAGCATTTGCGGTCAAACTGCTCGCCCGAAAGCACCGGGAGAAGGGAGATTCATGAGTGTGCGGTGGTACACCGTAGTGGTCGACTGCCTGGACGTCGCGGCGCAGGCGCGCTGGTGGGCCGATGTACTGGGCTGGCAAACCGTTTATGAGGCGCCGGACGAGGTGGTGATCGTCCCCCCGCATGCGCTCACCAAGGCCGATAGCACTCCGGTCGAGGAACGGGGTCCGGGCCTGGTCTTCGTACCGGTGCCGGAAGGAAAGCAGATCAAGAACCGGTTGCACATCGACCTGGCACCGCGGGCATCGGACGACCAGGCGGCGGAGGTCGCACGGCTGGAATCCATGGGAGCCACGCGGATCGATGTCGGGCAGCCCTCCGATGTGGGATGGGTCGTCTTGGCCGACCCGGAGGACAACGAGTTCTGCGTTCTCAGCCCACGCGACTGAGCCACGACTGAGCCACTCGGGGCCGCTCGGCACTACCGGTAACGGGCCGGATCTGTCAGGAGCTCGTTCATCGCGCCAGAGCGGAATCCCGAGGGATCCAGTTCGACCCGGTCGAAACCGGTGACCGCCGCCAGCAGTTCGGGGCGAGTGACGAGCGTCGCGACCAGCGCTGCGTCAACCTCCACCCGAGCGGTGTCGCCGAGATCGCGGACGCGGAGATTCCGTGAGTGCAGTCCGGCGCCGCGCAAAGCCGATCGCAGCGCCCGCTCGGCCTGATCAACCCTGGCCAGCCGATGGGGGGTTATCTGGATGCCGAAGGCGATGCGGCTCGACAGGCATGCGGCAGCAGGCTTGTCCCACAATGGCAGCGACCAGGTCCGGGCGATGACGCGTACGTCGGCTTTCGTAAGACCGGCGTCAGCCAGCGGACGGATCGCTCCCCGCTCGGCGGCGGCCCGGATGCCCGGTCGAAAGCCGGCCCGCAGGTCGTCGGCGTTGGTGCCGGTTGCCACGTACGGCAGCCCGTGCTCGGCGGCCAACGGCAGGAGCACGTCGAGGAGTTCGGCCTTGCAGAAGTAACACCGGTCCCCGTCGTTGGACCGGTAGCCGGGTCTGGCCAGCTCATCGGTCGACGGTGCGAGATGCCGCACGCCGAGTTGTGCGGCGAAGGCGGCGGCGGCCTGGAGTTCCTCGCCGGGCAGGCTGGCCGAGACCGCGGTTGCCGCGATCACCCGATGCGGCCCGATGGCGCGTACCGCTCCAGCCAGCACGACGCCGGAGTCGACTCCGCCCGAGAAGGCCACGACCACTCCGCCGAGAGTGCGCAACGGCACGAGTAGCCGCTCGGCGGTGTTGGTGGGGGACAGGTCGGCCTGCAGCACGCCGCCACTGTGGCACAGCCTGCAGCGACGCCTCTCTGGGCACCGCAGAAGTCGTGAACCGTCGCGTTCAGCCCAGCCCTCGCCCGCCGACCGCCCAGCGTCCGCCCCGAACCCGAAGGCATCCGCCGATCAACCGGATGATGATCAAGGCGGTGATACCGGCCCAGATTCCGTGCAATCCCAGGCCGAGCGGGATGGAGAGCAGGGTCAACGGCAGGAACCCGACAAGCCCGGCGGTCAGCGTGAGGGTGCGCAGGAAGGCGACGTCCCCGGAGCCCATGAGGACACCGTCCAAGGCGAAGACCAGCCCGGCCAAGGGCTGCATGAGCGCGAACCACCACCAGATCGTCGCCGCGCCGGCCAGCACGCCCGGATCGGAGGAGAACAGTTGCGGAATCACATCGCGGCCGAGCAACAACAGCACTGCGACGAGCGCCCCGGTGACGGTGCCGTATCGCGCGACCCGCCACGCCGTCGCGCGGGCTTCTTCCAGCCGGCTCGCGCCGAGGCTCTCCCCGACCAGGGACTGGGCGGCGATGGCGAAACAGTCCAGGACCAGAGCCAGGAACAGCCACAACTGCCA
>JALZIX010000009.1 GCA_030860025.1 Actinomycetota bacterium | reverse complement strand
CCGCCGCGGCCGAGCGTCGTGATGTCCTTGGTGTCCTGGCTGACACCCTGGAAGCCGGCGACGATGGCGATGGAGCCGTCGTCCAGCGCGCTCTGGATGCGGCCAGGCGTGACGTCGATGATCTTGGCCCGGCCATGCGTCGCGGTGGTGATCACGCCGGCCTGCGAGCCGGTGAACGACCGGGCCTGGAAACCCAGCGTCGAAATCGCGATGGCCAGCAACGCCATCGAGATCCGCTCACCTGCGGTGAGGAGCATGTCGAGCTCGCGGCCCGGTGGGATCGGGGTGATCTGCTTGGCCTGCTCGAGCAGGTCGTCGGTCGTGTCGCCCATGGCGCTGACCACCACGACGACGCTGTCTCCGCGCCGGCGAGCGGCCACGATCCGCTGCGCCACCCGCTTGATGTGCTCGGCGGTGGCCACAGAGGAGCCGCCGTACTTCTGCACGATCACGCCCACGGGTCATCAGAGTACCGAGGTGGCCCAACCAGCTATTCGCGCTGATCGTTGCCTGTGTACAGAGCCGAGCCTGGGTCAGTCGATGTCAAGGTCGAGGTAGACCCGGACAGCTGCCGACACACGGTCAAGCTCGGCTGAGGAGAGCCTGCCTCGGTGGGTACGCAATCTTCCCTTGGGCACAGTGTGCAAGCCCGTGACGTTGACCCATGTCCTGCCCCGCCCGGTCAGGCCCGCTTCAGGGCCGACCTCGATGTGCGTTGACCCGGGCCCCTCGGTCCTGGTGATTTCGGCAATTGTCACAGCGCTTAGCCGCGGAATCAGAACATTCGTGGTCAGCACAACGCAGGGGCGAGCACCGATCGGCGGCGGGAACTGGACGTCCCACACATCTGCATGGAACACGCCTCAGGTGCCGATCGGCTCGTAGGACAGAACCTCAGCGGCGATCCGGTCCCCGATCGCAGCGACTTCGCTGACCGGCACCGGCACGCCAGCCCCGTAAAAGGTGTCGTAGTCCTCAGCCAGGACGAGGTGTCGCGCTTGTGCGTGCAAGAGCCGCAGCGCTTCGCGGATCCCCTCGGAGCGGTTCGCTAGACCTAGAGCTCGGGCATCGCTGTCGAGCCGGTGTGCGTCATCCTCCGAGACGCGAGCCTGGACCAACGTCATACGTTCTGTCATAGGAAGCATCATACGTGCCGCCGGCACGTACCGCGACACGCTGCGCGGAGACGGCTCAGGGATCGGCGAGGATCTGGATGTCCACACCCAGAGCGCGATAGACGTCCAAGGCTCGGCGATCGCGGGTGACCAACGTGAGGCCATTCTCGGCTGCCGCCGCGCCGACGAGCGCGTGGTAGACCGACCCACCCGTTACTCCTTCGGCCGCCAGTCGAGCCAGCAGTTCGCCAGCGCCGCTGGTTGACAGGTAACGGGTGCCGGGAAAGTTGGCCGCGAGCATGCGGACAACAGTCGCGGCTGTACGGCGCAATGGGACGGGGAGCCGCGTCAGGACCGAAAAGGTCTCGAAGGCGGCGTGACCAGCCAGGCCCAGACGCCGCGCAGCGATGGCGTCGAATGTTGATTCGTGTAAGTCGTGGTCGGACACCAGCAACGGCACGGCCACGCTGGTGTCGACCAGGAGGTCCGGCGTTCTACTTCTGGTCGGCATCACGCAGGCGGGTCACTGTCTCCGAATCCAGGCTCGATCCTGTCTTGGGGATGAGCAGGCGCCCGGCCCGTTCGCCGAGTTCACTTCCCGCGACTGGCTCGACGCGTAGCGCAGCGCCTTCACTGGTCACCTCGACCTCCCCAGGGGTCAATCCCAGCCGATCACGGAGCACCTTGGGGATAACCAATCTTCCTGCCGAATCAATGGTTGCCCGCATGGTAGAAGAATACCGCGTGAAGGGGTGGGGTAGAGTGGCCCCCGATATGACCGGCGTTCTGCTCCTTAGCCGCCGCGACGAGGCCCCTTACTCCTAGGCCGGCTCCCTCGTCGCGGCTTCGCTGTTGCGCCGGTTGCCTTCGCTCGTGATGTTGCCGAGTGAAGTCGCTTTCATTCTGGTAGGAGCACCGATCGTGACCCGCACCGTCTACGACGCCAGCGCAGTTGGCGTACCGGCCGGGCAGTCGTCCGGCCATCCCTCGGCCGTGGACCACGCGGCCCGCCAGGTTCCATCCGGGATGCCGATCCACAAGTACGAGCCGTACGGCGGGATCTCGCTGCCCGACCGCACCTGGCCGGACCGAGTGATCGACCGGGCCCCGCTGTGGTGCGCGGTCGACCTGCGCGACGGCAACCAGGCGCTGATCGACCCGATGACTCCGGCCCGCAAGCTCCGGATGTTCAAGCTGCTGGTCGCGATGGGATACAAGGAGATCGAGGTCGGGTTCCCGGCCGCCAGCCAGACCGACTTCGACTTCATCCGCCAGATCATCGAGACCGACGCGATTCCCGAGGACGTGACGATCCAGGTCCTGACGCAGGCGCGCGACGAGTTGATCGAGCGCACGTTCGAGTCGATCCGCGGCGCCCGTGAGGCGATCGTGCACCTCTACAACTCGACCTCGACGCTGCAGCGGCGGGTGGTCTTCGGCCTGGACACTGAGGGCATCACCAACATTGCGCGCAATGGGGCGCAGCAGTGCCTGAAGCATGCGGAATACATGCGAGACACGTTCGTCCGCTTCGAGTACTCGCCCGAGTCCTATACCGGGACCGAACTGCCCTACGCCGCGGAAGTGTGCAATGCGGTGAACGACATCTGGGAGCCCTCGCACGACCGGCCGGTCATCATCAACCTGCCGGCCACGGTCGAGATGGCCACACCGAACGTCTACGCCGACTCGATCGAGTGGATGCACCGCCATCTCGCGCATCGGGAGAACGTCGT
>JALZIX010000432.1 GCA_030860025.1 Actinomycetota bacterium | reverse complement strand
GCTCCTGGTACTTCCCGGAGATCATCAGTAGATCGGGGAAGTTCAGTGCGGCCCCCCGAACCTTGATCAGCAGTTGGCCCTCGCCAGGCGTCGGGATCTCGACGTTCTCCAAGCGCAGCACGTCGGCCGGCTGTCCCAGTTCGTGGACGCGCCACGCCCTCATCGTCACAGCCCGACGGTAACGGATGGGATGGCTCGTGATCTTGACGAAAGTGTCGGTTCACGGACCTATTTGGCCCGGCGAAGGGACATTTTCGTCAAGATCACTGAGGTCCGGGACCGCTACGTGGGCACCCGACGGGTCCCGGGCCGCGGGCACGTTGCGGAACCGGTACGGCGTGGGCGGCATCCCCGGCTGCACGACGTAGGCCGACCCTGCCTCGCCCTCGTCATGGGCCAGCAGCAGGGCGGCCGCAACTTCCTCGGCGGTGAGGATGGGAAACCCCGCCTCTTGGAAGGCCGGTCGCAGCCCACCGAGCATCGGCGTGTCGGCGAAACCGGGGCAGACGACCGACACCGTGATGCCTTCGGTCACCAGCCGGGCTGCCATCGCCCGGCTGTAGGCGAGAGCCGCGCTCTTGGTCATCGAGTAGAACGGATCGCCGGGCATGGGCACGAGCGCGGCCAACGAGGCGGTGACGACGATCCGACCCCCGCCGGACCGGCGCAGGGCCGGGATGGCCGCGTCGATGCCGTAGACGACGCCGTTCAGGTTGGCACCGACGATCGACTCGTACGCCGGCATGTCCAACGGATCGCTCGGGTCCTGCCGACCGAGGATGCCGGCGTTGAGGAAGACCGAATCAAGGCCGTCGAAATGCCGCTCCACCAAGGCCACCGCTCGATGGTTGGCCGCGAGATCGCCGACATCGAGCGGGAGGAACAGCGCGCCTAGTTCATCGGCCGCCTCGCGGCCACGGCCGAGGTCCATGTCGGCGAGCGCCACGTTGACGCCGCGGGCGCGCAGCTGCCGGGCGAGCGCAAGCCCGAACCCGCCGACCCCGCCGGTGATCAGCGCGGTCGGTGCCCGGCCGTTCATCGCTTGCCTCGGCCAGGATGCGGGCCGCCTGGCGCCCGATCGCTCATCAAGCAGCCCGAAGGAAACGGTCCAGTACCCGTACGCCGAACTTGAGCCCGTCGACCGGCACCCGCTCGTCGATGCCGTGGAAGAGCGCGGCGAAGTCGAGATCCGGCGGAAGTCGCAACGGCGAGAACCCGAAGCAGCGCATTCCCAGCCGCTCGAAAGACTTGGCGTCCGTACCCCCGGACATGGTGTACGGGATCGGTCGAGCATAGGGATCCTCGGCGCGAAGAGCGGCCACCATCTGATCGATCAGCGGACCGTCGAAGCCGGTTTCCAGCGCCTGGTCCTTGATGATCCATTCCCGGGTGATGTCCGGGCCCAGGATCTCGTCTAGTTGCCGTTCGAACTCCTCTTCCTGACCTGGCAGGAATCGCCCGTCGACCACCGCGCTGGCCGAACTCGGGATCACATTGGCTTTGTACCCGGCGGCGAGCATCGTTGGGTTCGCGGTATTGCGCAGCGTCGCACCGATGATGGTGGCCAGGCCCCCCAGCTGGGCAAGGGTGCCCTCGATGTCGTCCGGATCGAAGTCGATCCCGTACGCCTCACCGACTGCCTCCAGGAACTCCCGGACAGTCTTGGTCATCGTGAGCGGGAACTCGTGCTTGCCGAGCTTGGCTACGGCTTCGCACAGCCGGGTGACCGCGTTGTCCGGGTGCACCATCGAACCGTGGCCCGGCCGACCGGTTGCCCGCAGGTTCATCCAGCCGATGCCCTTCTCGGCGGTCTGGATGAGGTACAGCCGCAGGTCGTCCCGGACTGTCAGGCTGAAGCCGCCGACCTCGCTGATCGCCTCGGTGCACCCCTCGAACAGTTCGGGATGGTTGTGCACGAGCCAACGGGCGCCGTAGGTTCCGCCGGCCTCTTCGTCGGCGACGAAGGCGAGCACGATGTCCCGCGGCGGCACGTACCCCTCGCTATGCCACTGCCGGACAACCGCCAGCGTCATCGCGTCCATATCCTTCATGTCGACGGCCCCGCGCCCCCACAGGTAGCCGTCGCGCTCCTCGCCCGAGAAGGGATGCACACTCCATTCGGCGGGTTCGGCCGGCACAACGTCCAGGTGGCCGTGAATCAGCAGCGCATCTCGACTCCGGTCCTGACCGGCGATCCTGGCCACAACGCTCGCCCGGTTCTTGGCGGACTCCAGGATCGTCGTCTGCAGTCCGATCTCATCGAGCTTTGTGGCGACGTACTCAGCGGCAAGCCGCTCCCCCGCGCTGGTCTCGGTGTCTCCGGTGTTGGTGGTGTCGATGCGGATCAGGTCGGAGCAGAGCTCTACGACCTCTTCCTGCGCGGGCCGGGCCGTGGGCGTCGTTGCCATGGGACTTTCCTACCACCGGTACCCGGCATGCTGGCGGCTGCCTTCGGTATCCTGGCTCGCTGCACCGGTTCGCCAGGTGCATGTGGTCCGGGTGGCGGAATGGCAGACGCGCTAGCTTGAGGTGCTAGTGCCCTTTAACGGGCGTGGGGGTTCAAGTCCCCCCTCGGACACCGAATCTTCCGAGCAAAACCGCAGGTAGAGGCGACTTGCACCGCAGGGACACCGAGCAGACCTTCCGTGTTCCGCTGATGTGGAAGTGCCCGGATCCGGTCGTGGCACTCTGGACCTGCCGCCTGGTCGGGCGGGGGTGATCGGGTGGGGATACGTTGATGAGCTGGTCGCAGATCTGTCGACGCTTTCGTCTTCCTGCGACCGAACCATGCGGCTGTGCCGGTCGCCTCTCGCGGAGCCACGGGTGAGAAGCGCCGGGACCGGGCCTGGACGCTTGGGGCGCGGCGAGTCGTCGGCCGAGGAGTTGGCCAGGCGTCTGGACCGGCCCATGGGTGTGCTAGGGCTGATCTTCTTGCTGGTGATCTTGGGCCAGCTCCTGATCACGAACCCGCGGTGGGCGTTGGTCATGTCGGTGCTGGGCTGGGTGCTGTGGGCTGTGTTCGTGGCCGAGTTCGCTCTTCGTGCGTACGTGGCAAAGGACCAGGCAAGGTTCTGGCGCCGTAACTGGTGGCAGGTCATTTTCCTGGCGGTGCCGTTCCTGCGCTTCGCCCGCGCCCTGGTCTTCATCCGAGCCGCAAGGGTAGGTGGCGTCGTGTCGGCCACGGTCCGGAGTTCCCGGTCGGCCGGCCGCTTGCTCAGCGGACGGATCGGCTGGCTGGCTCTGGTCACCGTTGTGGTCGTGATCGGGTCCAGCCAGCTCCTGTATGCGACGGGAACCTATACCGATTACGGCGAAGCCCTGCACGGCGCCGCGCTGGCCACCGTGACCGGTGAGCCGCTGAGAGCTTCGGGCGCTGTGGCACGAGTCCTCGAGGTGGTGCTGGCGGTCTACTCCGTTGCTGTGTTCGCCGCAACGGCCGGAGCATTGGGCGCCTTCTTCTTGCAACGGGCGCCGACCGGAGGCTCAACCGAAGGACCGGAGTCGACCCGGTGAGGCCCAGCGCCTGCTTCATCAGCGGCAGGGGCCTGCCATCGCACCATGGGCCGGTATCCCACCGGCCCATGGCGTTCAAGCACCGCACGAATAGGCAAAGCCCTGTCCGGTGACGAACCCTGGCTCAGACCAGAACGATGATCAGAACGATGACTGCGACAATTACGGCGATGATGGCGAGCATGCGTGTGTTCAAGGTGGCCTCCTCACAAATAGAGCTGCGACGACGGACTGTATCGGTCGGGGCCTTTGGAGTGTTGAACCCCAGCGAAAGCTAGCCGTACGGAGCTGGCCCGCGCTCTGACTTTCCGGTTGGGCGCCGCACTCTGCGCTACGGCAATGTCGACATGTCCGTGAGCAGGCCGTCGAAGAGGTCGCCGTATTCCTCAACTCGCGCTACTACGTCGGAGGCGAGGAACCGCAGGTCACCAGGCGACCGGCACGCCTCGACCTCGTCCCAGGTGATCGGAGTCGAGACCGTCGGTTCCGGTCTGGCGCGCAGCGAGTACGGAGCGACCGTGGTCTTGGCGGGATTGTTCTGGCTCCAGTCGATGAAGACCTTCTCCGGCCGCAGGTTCTTGGCCATCTGGGAGACGATCAGGTCGGGGCGCTCGGCGGCCAGGCGTTCGGCGAGCGCCTTGGCATAGC
>JALZIX010000405.1 GCA_030860025.1 Actinomycetota bacterium | reverse complement strand
TGGCCGAGGCAAAGTTCTCCGTGTAGTGCAGCAGGAATTCCTTGGCCGCATCCGGGTTGGCCGCGTGCTCCGGCACGATCCAGTTGTACATCACGTGGGATGCCGCCAGCGCCGCTCCGGGACCCTCAAGCGCCGGCACGAAGAAGACATCGTCGGCGATCTCAGGGCTGGCGGTCTGCGCCGTCCGATAGGCCGAGATCGAGTTGAGGATGTACGAGAGCGAGCCGGCGATCAGCCCCTGGTTGTTCGACGCGGCATTCCAGGAGAACACCTCCTGGGTCATCGTGTCCTGGTACAGCTTGGTCATGAACTCGACCGCGGCCACGGTCTCGGGCGAGTTGATCACCACCTGCTCGTCCTCGTCCTGGACGGCGCCGCCGAAGGACCACAGCAGGGCACGACCGGCCATGTTCGAGTCGATTTCCTGGGACATCCCGATGCCCATCTGGATGCCCTGGGACTGCTTGATCTCCGCGCCCCCTTCGCGCAGCTCATCCCAGGTAGCGGGGCCGTCGGGCAGCCCGACCGCCTCCCAGAGGGAGGCGCGGTAGTCGCCCGGGTCGGGGACCCAGCCCGGCGCGAAGGCGTAGTACTTCTCGGTCGCGGGGTTGTAGCTGGAGTTCTTGCACAGCGCGAGCTGCTCGCCGTAGCGCGACTCGGCCTCCTCGGTCACGTCCGTGAGGTCGAGCACGCTGGGTTCGAACTGGGACAGCGTGGCGATGTACTGGATCAGGTCATGCCCCTGCCCGGCCTGGATCTCGGCGGCGGTACGGGCTGGGACCTCGGCGTTGTTGATGTGGTCGACGGTGACGTTGACCCCGACCTGCTCGCCCCACTCCTTGGCGAACGGACCGAACCACTCATCGTGCTGGGGGACGAAGTGACTCCAGAGCAGGATGCTCAGGTCGCCGGAGAGCTGCCGGGTCGGCTCGAGGAACGAGGTCTCCGGCTCACCGACCGACGGGGTCTGCGTTCCGGCCCCGTTCCCGTTCCCGCTTCCGCGGCCCGGTTCGCTGGCGCAGGCAGCTGCGCTGCCGACGACGACCAATCCTGAGGCTGTCAGGAAGCTGCGACGGCTCAATGGACTCGAGCCCATCCTCCGCAGCGCCGAGAACTGCCTTGGCTGATGAGCCATGACCGCACCTCCCACGAGGAGTCTCTTCGGCACACGACCGTAGACCCGTCCGCCAGCGGTGGCCAAGGTTCTTCGGCGGACGGTCTTTGCGACCCGGCGAGCGGTCCAGTCGTCCGTGGGCGAGCACGGTGGATGACTGCATCCGAGTAGGTTCACTCCGGTGCAGGCCGATCCCTCCGCGCAGCAGCGACTGCTCGACGTACAAGCTCTTGATTCGACGCTGAGCCGGCTCGAGCACCGTCGAGAGACGCTTCCGGAACTGGCTGCGCTACGGGACAACACGGCAGCGCTGGCCGAACTCCTCGATGCGGCGGGTCGGGTGGAGACCGAGCTCGCCGACCTTGGGCGCGAACAGCGTCGGCTGGAGGCCGATGTCGAGACGGTGCGCGCCAGGCAGGAACGGGACAACACCCGGCTGACCTCCGGCGCGATCACCACTGCCCGCGAATTGGAGTCACTCCAGCACGAACTGGAAACGCTGGGCCGGCGACAGTCCGACCTCGAAGATCAGGTCCTGGACCTCATGGAGCGTCGGGAGGATATGGAAGGTCGGCGCGCCGGGTTGCAGAAGTCGGCGACCGATGTCGAAGCTGAGTTGCAGCGACTGACCGAGGCCCGTGACGATGCTCTCCAGGGCCTCGAGGTCGAGCGTGCGGATGCCTTGGTGCAACGGGCTGAGCGCGCCGCTGCCCTACCCGCGGACTTGCTCAAGCTCTACGACATGATCCGCGCCGGAACCGGGGCGGGAGTGGGCGCCGCGGCCTTGCGGGCCAGGCGCTGCCAGGGCTGCCATATGGATGTGTCGGGCACGGAGCTGTCCCATGCGCGGTCCGCACCGCCGGAGGAGGTCCTGCGCTGCGAGGAGTGCCGACGGATCCTGGTGCGGGTCGCGGACGCTGGCCTGTGACGGATTCACCGTCTGTGACTCAGTCACCGGCTGGGCCGCATCTCATCGTCGAAGCCGATGGTGGTTCCCGAGGGAATCCTGGGCCGGCGGGATACGGCGCACTCGTCCGGGACGCGGTCACCGGCCAGGTCCTTGCTGAACGGGCGGCGGCCATCGGCCGCGCTACGAACAACGTCGCCGAGTACCGCGGCCTGATCGCCGGGCTGGAAGCAGTTGCTGCCTTCAAGCCATCATGGGTAGACGTCCGGATGGATTCCAAACTCGTTGTGGAACAGATGGCCGGGCGCTGGAAGATCAAGCACGCCGATATGCAGCCGTTGGCGTTGCGGGCTCAACGGTTGGCCCAACAGCTGCCGAAGGTGACCTACACCTGGATCCCGCGGGAGAAGAACATTGCTGCGGACCGGCTGGCCAACCAGGCTCTGGACGGGGTACCGATCGGCGAGTCGAATCCGTCCGTAAAGCGCCGACGCGGCGCGAATTCAGCAGAATCGGACACCAACCTTGAACCCGATGCCGTCACGAGTCACAACCACCCCCCGGGCTCGGCTGCTGCGCCGGCAGTGCAATCGGCGTTAGATGCGCGGCTGGCCGCACCGACCCGCCTGTATCTCCTGCGACATGGGCTGACCTCACACACCCCGGAGCGGCGGTTCAGCGGCCGCAACGATCTGGCCCTGACCGAAGGCGGCCGCGCGCAGATCGAGCGGGCCGCCGCCAGGTTGGCTACCTACGCGTCGATCACCGCAGTGCTGAGCTCGCCGTTGGTACGTGCCCGGGAGAGCGCCGAGATCGTGGCCGATGCCCTGCACCTGCCGGTCGATGTCGATGAGGACCTCATCGAACTGGACTTCGGCGACCTCGAGGGACTGACGTCGGCCGAAGCGCAGTCGGCCTACCCCGGCCAGCTGTCCGCGTTCCGGGGGTCAGCGGCTGTCCCAGCGCCGGGTGGGGAAAGCGTTTCTCGCGTGCACGAGCGGATGGATCGATTCTTGGCCCGCATGCGAGCCGCGCACGAGGGCCGGGATGTGGCGGTCGTCACCCACATGATGCCGATCAAGGTGCTCGTGTGCATGGCACTGGACGTAGCGTTGTCCACGGTGAATCGAATCTTTCTGGCTCCGGCCAGTCTTTCGATCATCGAGTGGTACGTCGATGGCGGCGCCATCGTGACGCTGGTGAACGACACGACGCATTGGGAGGTCGGCTGATGACTGCGACGCTGACCCCTGACCAGCCGAGGATGAGTTCGGCCGAGTTCGACTCCTGGTCCAGTGAGGTACGGGCGCTGGCCGAGCAGCGAGATGCGGTGATCCTCGCGCACAACTATCAGGTGCCTGAGATTCAGGATGTCGCGCATTACACCGGCGACTCGCTGTATCTGTCTCGGATAGCGGCCCAGACCGACGCCGCGGTGATCGTGTTCTGCGGTGTGCACTTCATGGCTGAGACCGCGAAGATCCTCTCGCCTGACAAACGTGTGCTCCTGCCCGATCACGCGGCCGGTTGCTCGCTGGCCGACAGCATCAATGCCGAGCAACTCCGGTCCTGGAAGGCCGAGCACCCGGGTGCGGTCGTCGTCTCGTACGTCAACACCACTGCGGCGGTGAAGGCGGAGACGGACATCTGCTGCACCTCGTCCAACGCCGCCGACGTCGTCCGCTCGATTCCTGAGGACACCGAGATCCTTTTCTGTCCTGACCAGTTCCTCGGCGCTCACGTGAAGCGGGTCACCGGCCGCGACAACATCCACATCTGGGCGGGGGAGTGCCACGTCCATGCCGGGATCAGTCCTGCAGACGTTCGGGCGAAGGTGGCCGCTCATCCTGCTGCGGAGATCCTCGTACATCCCGAATGTGGCTGCACCACATCGGTGTTGGACCTGATGTCTGCAGGAGATCTTCCCGCTGACCGGACCAGGGTGTTGTCCACGGGTGGAATGGTCGAGGCCGCGGCGGGGACCCGCTCCCGACAGGTCCTCGTCGCTACCGAGACCGGGATCCTGCACCAGCTTCGCGGGCTCAATGCCAAGACGGAGTTCCTCCCGATGAACGAGCGGGCGACGTGCCGGTACATGAAGATGATCACCCCGGCGAAGCTGCTGGCGACGTTGCGCGACGACACGGGGGACATCGACGTACCCCCCGACATCGCTACGAGGGCTCGCGCCGCCGTGGAACGGATGATCGCGATTGGCTCGCCCTCCCGCGGCGGCGAATAGCCCGGGCTTCTGAGTCTCAGCCGAACAGGCGCCAGGACAGCCACAGCGCGGTCGTCGACGCGATCAAGGTCGCCGGCACGGTGAGCAAGCCGACTGCGCTGAACCTCAAGGCACTCGGCGCCTCGTCCAAGGGTTCGAGGATCCTGCGCCACGCCAGATTGGCGAAGGATCCGATATACGTGAGGTTTGCGCCCACATTCACCCCGATCAGGACGGCGAGGATGGCCGGGGCGCCGAGCATCGCGGCGGCGGGAACTAAGGCCAGTGCCGCAGTGACGTTGCCGACGGCGCTCGAAAGCAGTGCGGCGATGACAGCCACAGCGAGGAGCGTGGGAAGGTTGACGACGCCAGGCAGGAGCACCGTCATCACGTCGTCCAAGCCGCTTTCCCGGATTCCGCGGACGAGGACCGCCACCCCGAGGATGAACAGCGCGACGGACAGGTTGGCCGATTCGATGATCGCCGCGGCGGTGCTGGTACCAGCGATCAAGCGTCGTAGCGCCAGGATCGCGACGCCAGCGGCGGCCGGCCAGATGGGGGCGACTCCGATCAAGGAGCCCACCGCAAAGCCCAGGACAATCAGTGCCAGTACGACAAGCGCCAGTCGCGGCGGCGACGGTGCTTCCGGTGCGCCCTCCACTTCTGGCGCCGTCGGGCCGGCAGCGAAAACTCGGCGCAGTAGGGCGTACTCGACCAGGACTGCCACCAACCAGGGGAGCGCCATCAAGGCGGTGAAGTGCAGGAATGACAGTCCGGCCGCCGTAAAGGCGAGCAGGTTGGTGAGGCTGCTGACCGGCATCAGCAACGAGGCCGAGTTGCCGAGGTGTGCACAGGCGTAGGCATGCGGCCTGACCCGCTGGCGCATCCGGATGACCGTCGTGACGACCACCGGGGTAAGCAGAACGAGGGTCGCGTTGGCGCCCAGGATCGCGCTGGTCACTGCGGCCAGCAGGACGGTGCGGCGGAGCATGGATAACGGTGACCGACGAGATCCTCGGGCTAGAACCGCTACGGCCCAGATGAATACGCCCTCGGCATCGGCGAGGTGGCCCAGGACGAGCAGGACGCAGAAGAGGACGAGGATCTCTCCGACGTCGTAGACCTCATCGGTTGCCGGACCGCCACCAATCGCGCCGATGAACACGGCGAATGCGGCGCCAAGAACGCTGACCCCGGCTTCAGCCGAGGTGCCCGGTCGGCGGGCGGCGACAATGAGGGCGAGCACCAACAACGGAACGGTGACCGCCAACGCTGCAAGGTCAGCCACAAGCCGCGAGCCTACGGACCAACTAGAATGGGGATACGACGGACGAGTCGGCTGGGCGGTCGCGGTCACGGCAACGTGATCGAGGAACGTCCGGGCTCCATAGGGCAGGGTGGTTGCTAGCGGCAACCCGGGGTGACCCGCGGGAAAGTGCCACAGAGAACAGACCGCCGACCGGTTTCGGCTGGTCGGCAAGGGTGAAACGGTGGTGTAAGAGACCACCAGCGTTCCGGGTGACCGGGACGGCTCGGTAAACCCCACCCGGTGCAAGGTCGAAAGGGTCGTGCCGCTTCGGCGGTACGACCTGCGCAGGCGTTCGAGGGCTGCCCGCCCAAGCCTGCGGGTGGACCGCACGAGCCTGTCGGCAACGGCAGGCCTAGATGGATGATCGCCCACCGGGATCGCCGCAAGGCACCCGTGGACAGAACCCGGCGTACAGGCCGACTCGTCCGCCGTCATCGGCGAAACAAGGCTCTGACCTAGGCAAACACTTAGCGGCCTCGACCGCCTCGAGGCCTCCAGTCCGCATACAGTCCGCAAGAATTCCGAGCGATGCGGGCAACTTCTCTGCAGGTCCGGTCGTCGGTACGCGAGCGGTAGGGATGATGGCCAATCCGCAAGCCGCAAGAACCGCCATCCGGGAGCAATAGACAGAGCTTGTTCTGTCCGACACAATAGTGTGCGTGGAGTACACGGGGTTCTCCTGGACGGCCGGTGCCCGCAAGCACGGGGTGTCCCGATCGCAGGTACACCACGTGGTCGCCCACGCGGAGCTGTACTTCATCCGCCCTGCAGCACCACCCGGGCAACCTGACGAGGCACTGTTGTTCCTCGGAGACGACCAGGA
>JALZIX010000357.1 GCA_030860025.1 Actinomycetota bacterium | reverse complement strand
ACATCATGGAACGCCTCGACATTGCCGACAACCGCAGGGTCGGTGGCCTCGGGGTCCATCAGCGGCGTGCCCTGATCGCCGAATTCGAGCGTCGGGCCAAGGCACAGCGCGCGCGCACCTCCTCGCGTCACTCATCCAGAGGGTCCTCGTCGGTGGACCGCTCGCCCGAGACCGGTTCGTGAGCGCAGCGAAGCGAACTCCGGGCCGGCTGACCGTCTTGTCCGGCCCGTCCGGCGTGGGCAAGGGAACCGTCATACAGGCCGTACGGCGCAAGTACCCGGACATCTGGGTATCGGTGTCGGTGACGACGAGATCGGCCCGACGAGGCGAGGTCCCCGGCCACACCTACCACTTCATCGATGGCCTCGACTTCGACGACCTCATCGCCCGGGGCGAGCTCCTGGAATGGGCGGACTACACCGGCCGGCGATACGGCACACCGCGCGTGCCGGTCGAGGAAATGCTGACCTCCGGCCGGCCGGCCCTGTTGGAAATCGATCTCGACGGCGCTCGCCAGATCCGGCGCGAGATGCGGGGCGCCCAGCTGGTCTTCCTGGCACCACCTAGCTGGGAGGAGCTGGTTCGCCGACTGACTGGCCGGGGCTCGGATTCCCCCGAACAGGTGGCGGCCCGACTTGCCAAAGCGCGCGAGGAGATGGACGCCGCGGCGGAGTTCGATGCAGTCCTGGTCAACGACGACGTAGACCGCGTTGCCGACGAACTTGCCAAGTTGATCCTCTGAACGGTCCAGCGGGGGGAACTTAGGCGTTAGTTGGTAGTCTGGGAAGGCATCCCGCGCGTCGGCACCTCACGTCGGCAACCACCAGCCGCGAGTGCCACTTCGAAACCCCGAACAGATTGGTCGACAGTGTCCGGTGTCGCCGCCGCTCCCGAAGGCATAACGAACCCCCCGATCGACGAACTGCTGGAGAAGACCAGTTCCAAGTACGGCCTGGTGATCTTCGCGGCCAAGCGCGCCCGCCAGATCAACGCCTACTACAGCCAACTCGGCGAGGGCCTGCTCGAGTACGTCGGTCCGCTCGTCGACACTGCTCCGCAGGAGAAGCCGCTGTCCATCGCACTTCGCGAGATCAACGAGAACCTGCTCGTCCACGAGCAGGGCGAAGCCTAAGCAGCGCAGCCACGATGGCGCGCGTCGTCCTGGGGGTCGCCGGCGGCATCGCGGCATACAAGTCTGCATTCCTGCTTCGGCTGCTCACCGAGAACGGCCACGACGTTCGCGTCGTCCCGACGGCGAACGCACTGAGGTTCGTGGGTGCGGCCACCTTCGAGGCGCTTTCACACCACCCTGTGTCATCCGACGTCTTCGCCGATGTCGACCGGGTTGCTCACGTTCGGATCGGCCAGGAGGCGGACCTCATCGTCGTCGCACCGGCGACTGCTGACCTGTTGGCCCGGACCGTCCACGGGCGCGCCGACGACCTTCTGGCGGCCACTCTGTTGGTGGCCCGCTGCCCGATCCTTCTGGCCCCCGCGATGCACACCGAGATGTGGGAGCACGCGGCGACGGTGGCCAATGTCGCCACTCTCCGGGAGCGCGGCGTCCTGGTCCTACCGCCGGCCGAGGGGCGGTTGACCGGGCCGGATACCGGCCCCGGACGGCTGCCGGAGCCGGCCGATATCGCCGACCTGGCCGAACTGGTTCTGCGCGCTGGGCCGGCCGCCCTGCGCCCGGATCTTCTCGGCCGGCGAGTTCTGATCAGCGCCGGCGGAACGAGAGAACCGCTAGACCCGGTCCGATACCTGGGGAATCGCTCCAGCGGCAAGCAGGGTCTGGCACTGGCCCGGGTAGCTGCCGCGCGAGGGGCGGAGGTCACGCTCGTGACCGCGAATGTCGACGCCCCTGTCCCGGCCGGCGCCCGGTCCATCTCGGTGTCGAACGCCGAACAGATGCGGGTGGAAATGCTCCGCGAGGCCAAGTTGGCAGATGTGATCATCATGGCGGCGGCGGTGGCGGACTTCCGGCCGACGATCGTCAGCGACGGCAAGATCAAGAAGGTCGCCACGGATCCGGAACCGGTTCGTCTCACCCGCAATCCGGACATCCTCCGAGAGCTGGTCGAGAACCGCCATCCGGGCCAGATTCTGGTCGGGTTCGCCGCGGAGACCGGGGATGGCGAGGCGACGGTGCTGGAATACGGCGCCGCGAAGTTGGCGGCCAAAGGTGTGGACCTGCTGGTCGTCAACGAGGTGGGATCGCAGCTCGCCTTCGACCGACCCGACAACGCGGCCACGATCCTGTCCTCCGGTGGTGACCAGATCGCGGTGCCGCGAGGACCCAAAGCGGTCCTGGCGGCGCGGGTGTGGGACAGCGTGCACAGACGGCTGACGGACCGCCACTAGACCCGCCCGCTAGACTTTGCCCGACCTCTGGTACGACCGGCTCATTCCCTCGTCGCCGCGTACCCGCCTCCACCCACAGGGAGAGATCGTCTTGCCACGCCGCCTGTTCACCTCCGAGTCCGTCACCGAGGGACACCCGGACAAGATCGCCGACCAGATCTCCGACACCATCCTCGACGCCCTCCTCACCCAGGACCCGGCAAGTCGGGTAGCCGTCGAGACGATGGTCACCACCGGACTCGTCCACATCGCCGGCGAGGTGACGACCTCCGCGTACGTGGAGATCCCCAAGCTCGTTCGCCAGACCATCCTCGACATCGGGTACGACTCGTCGAAGAAGGGTTTCGACGGGGAGAGCTGCGGGGTCAGCGTGTCCATCGGTGCACAGTCACCGGACATCGCCCAGGGTGTGGACCGTGCTTATGAAACGCGGACCAAGGAGTCCAGCGGCATGGGAGCGCGAGCGCACGAACCCATGACCGGTGAAGCCGCCGAGGAAGACGCCATCGCGCGGCAGGGCGCCGGCGATCAGGGTTTGATGTTCGGCTACGCCTCTGACGAGACACCGGAACTGATGCCGCTGCCGATTGCGCTGGCCCACCGCCTGGCCCGGCGCCTGTCTGCGGTCCGCAAGGACGGGACAGTGCCCTATCTCCGTCCTGACGGGAAGACCCAGGT
Source organism: Actinomycetota bacterium (assembly GCA_030860025.1). Lineage (GTDB taxonomy): Bacteria > Actinomycetota > Actinomycetes > Mycobacteriales > Geodermatophilaceae > JACCQS01. Next base: position 6,480 of record JALZIX010000357.1, on the reverse strand, counting down.
CACCGTCGAGTACGTCGACAACAAGCCGGTGCGCGTCGACACCGTCGTAGTGAGCTCTCAGCACGCCGAGGACATCTCGATCCCCGATTTGCTCACCCCCGACATTGCCGAGCATGTCGTCGAGCCGGAACTGGCCGCGCTTGGTCTACCGACCGAGGGCTACCGGCTGCTGGTCAACCCGACCGGCAAGTTCGTGATCGGGGGTCCAATGGGGGACGCCGGCCTCACCGGCCGCAAGATCATCGTCGACACCTATGGCGGCATGGCCCGGCACGGTGGCGGCGCCTTCTCCGGCAAGGACCCATCCAAGGTCGACCGCTCCGGTGCCTACGCCATGCGATGGGTGGCCAAGCACGTCGTCGCCGCAGGTCTGGCGCAGCGCTGCGAGGTCCAGGTGGCCTACGCCATCGGCACGGCCGCACCGGTGGGCCTGTTCGTCGAGACATTCGGTACCGGCAAGGTAGAGGACGCCACACTGCAGGAGGCCATCACGTCGGTATTCGACCTGCGTCCCGGCGCGATCATCCGCGATCTCGCGCTGCTCCGCCCGATCTACCGTCAGACGGCGGCCTATGGCCACTTCGGGCGGGAGGACAGCGTCTTCTCCTGGGAGCAGACGCCGCGCATCGACGCCCTGCGCGCAGCCGTCGGCGCCTGACCCGGACCTGTCCGACCGGGCGGGTGTACTGGGCCGCGTGAGCGAAGCGGATCTGCAGATCGCACGGGTGTGTGTGGATTCGCCGCTAACGCATCTCGATCGGCTCTTCGACTACCTGATCCCCGACGAGTTTGCCGACCAGGTGACCGTCGGCTGCCGGGTGAACGTGCGCTTCGCCGGCCGCCTGCTGGACGGCTACGTACTGGATCTGGTCGCTGACTCGGCGCATGGGGGGCGGCTTGCCCCGCTGGTCAAGGTCATCTCACCTGAGCCCGTGCTCTCACCGGCGGTGGCGCGGCTGACCCGGGCAGTTGCCGACCGCTATGCCGGAACGCAGTCCGACGTCCTGCGCCTGGCCGTCCCGCCGCGGCGGGTCCGACCTGAGAAGCTCGAGGCCGCGGAACCGGCCACCGCATCGAACCGACCGTCGGCGCAGATGTGGGCGCGCTATCCGCGTGGCTCCTCCTATCTGGATGCGGTCAGCGAGGGCCGGCCAGCTCGGGCGGTTTTGACTCTCCGGCCGGGCGAGGACTGGCCGACCCGACTGGCCGAGTCAGCCGCGACTGCAGCAGCAGGTGGCCGGGGAGTCCTGATCGTGCTGCCGGACGTGCGCGAGGTCGAGCGGGTGGACGCTGCCTTGACCGCTCTGACTGGTGTCGGAACGCACATCGCTCTGACCGCCGACCTCAAACCCGAGGAGCGCTACCGCCGGTTCCTGGCCATCCGACGAGGCGGTGTGCGTGTCGTCATCGGGACGCGGGCGGCAGCGTTCGCCCCGGTGGCAGATCTGGGATTGGTAGCGATCTGGGACGACGGTGACGACCTGCATGCCGAGCCGCGGGCTCCGTACCCGCATGCGCGGGAGGTCCTTCTCCTCCGCGCCCACCTGGAGAACTGCGCGGCGTTGATCGCCGGGTGGTCCTGCAGTACCGAGGGCGCGCTACTCGTCGAGTCTGGCTGGGCGCACGCCATCACCGCCGAGCGCGAAGAGGTACGCCAGAGCGCACCTCGGATTCAGGCCGCTGGCAATGACATCGAGCAGTCCCGGGATCCTGCCGCACGATCGGCCCGGCTACCGAGCCTTGCCCTTCGGGTGGCGCGGGAGACGCTGGCCGCGGGGGCGTCCGTGCTGGTTCAGGTGCCCCGCCGCGGGTACGTGCCGAGCCTGGCCTGTGACCGCTGCCGCAGCCCTGCACGTTGCCGGCATTGCGCGGGGCCGCTGGGCCAGTCTGGCGCTGATTCCGCTGCTGCGTCCTGCCGGTGGTGCGCGAGACCGGCAACCTCGTGGGAGTGCCCGGTCTGTGGTGGCCGGCGCCTACGTGCGTCGGTGTCCGGGGCCGATCGGACATCCGAGGAACTCGGCCGCGCCTTTCCTGGCGTTGCCATCCGCAACTCCGGGCGGACGACCGGCACCGGCGTCCTTGGCTCCATCCCAGCCGGCCCGTCGATGGTGGTCGCGACCCCAGGCGCCGAACCGGTCGCGGAGACGGGGTATGGCGCGGCACTGCTACTCGATAGCTGGGCGTCGCTGGGACGCGCTGACCTGCGGGCTGGTGAGGAGACGCTTCGCCGGTGGCTGGGCGCGGCCAGTCTCGTCCGTTCTGCAGACGAAGGCGGCCAGGTCATCGTCATGGCCGACAGCGGGCACCCGGTTGTCCAAGCGCTGATCCGTTGGGATCCGACGGGACTGGCGGAGCGAGAACTCGCCGAGCGCCGAGAGCTCGGATTGCCGCCGGCCGTACGCATGGCCACACTCACCTCGAGCGCGTCGGCGTCCGAGGAGTTGTTGGCCTTACTCGAGCTGCCGCCCTCCGCCGAGGTTCTCGGCCCCGTCCCGCTGAACGATCCACCCGTATCCGCACGGACCGGTGGTGGTGCGACCGCGGACGACCAGCCGGGCCAACCGCAAATCCGCTACCTCATCCGGGCTCCGCGCGCCGAGGGGGCCGCCTTCGCCAAGGCACTGCACGCGGGCCAGGCCGTGCGCTCGGCAGCCAAGGCGACCGAGCATGTACGGGTCCAGCTAGACCCGGTGGACATCGGCTGAGCCAGAACTGCGCAGCGCAGCATCAGAGCACGAGCTCGCGCCCGACACCCCTCTCCCGGGCGGCTGCGAGCACGAGGGTCGCGGCAGTCGCGTCCTGCACGGCGACGCCGACGGACTTGTAGAGGGTGAGCTGCTCGGCGGAATTGCGGCCCTGCTTGGTTCCGGCGACCAGCTCGCCGAGCTCGGCGTGGATGTGGTCGGCGGTGATCGTCCCGTTCCGGATGGGTTCGATCAGGTCGAGACTGCCGGATGGGAGTGGGGAAAGGATCGCCTTGCGGGACTCGACGCAGACGAGGGCCGCCGCGACGGTCTCGTCGTCCACCTCGCGGCCGGCCGGGTTGTATCCGACCGAGGTCACGTGCGTGCCCGGGGAGAGCCAACCCCGTCTCACGACCGGCTCCGCCGGGTGGGTCACCGCGCAGACGATGTCCGCGCCGTCCATGGCCTGCTCGTAGGTGCCGACGGCACGTACCTCAATGGCGAGTTCGTGCTTGAGTTCGGCGGCCAGTGCTGCGGTCCGGTCGGGATTGCGGCCGGCAACCCGGATCTTCTGGATCGGTCGCACGTGAGTAACCGCGCGCGCATGCGAGCGGGCCTGTACCCCGGTCCCGAGCAGTGCCATAACGGAGGCCTCCGGCCGCGCCAGAAGCCGGACGGACAACGCCGAGCATGCCCCGGTCCGTGCGGCGGTGATCTCGGTCCCGTCCATCAGCACCTCCGGCGATCCGGTCTGCGGATCGAAGGCCACGATTACCGCCTGATGGGTCGGAATCCCTGTTCCAGCATTGTGCGGAAAGAGCGACACGAGCTTGGTGACGAGTGCCCCCTGCGACGGGACGTAGCCAGGCATGGCCATGAGCGCGCCATCGCGATCTTGCACGAAGGCTGCCGTGCGGCCCGGCATGGAGGCGCGTCCGGCGCTGAGGTCGGCCATAGCCTCGGCAAGGGCGTCGATCAAGGCATCAACGTCCAGGAGCTGCACCACCTCGGCGCGACTGAGCAGGAGCACCATCGCATCCTTACACTCGTCATCGTGAGCGTGACACCCATTCGGCTGTTCGGTGACCCGGTGCTGCGTACGCCGGCCGATCCGGTGACCAGCTTCGACAAGGAGTTGCGCCGGCTGGTCAAAGATCTCACCGAGACGATGCTCGAGGCCGATGGCGCAGGCTTGGCGGCCCCGCAGTTGGGTGTCAGCCTGCGGGTCTTCACCTATTACGTCGACGACCAGCTAGGCCACCTGGTCAACCCGGAGGTCGACCTGGTCGGCGAAGACGAGCAGGACGGCGAGGAGGGCTGTCTGTCCATTCCCGGGCTCTACTTCGAATGCAAGCGGCACCTGCACGTCGTGGCCAAGGGCCTGAACATGCACGGTGAGCCGGTCACCATCGAGGGCAGCCAGATGATGGCTCGCTGCATTCAACACGAGACCGATCACCTAGACGGCGTGCTTTTCATCGACCGCCTCGACACCGAGATCCGCCGCGAGGCGCTGCGAGCGATCCGGGCGGCGGAGTGGAATGGCGAGCACGCGCCTGAAGTCAAGGTGAGCCCACACGGCCCGTTCGCCTTCGGGAGCGCGAGGGCGCTCCGCTGAGCGGAGCGAACATGGCGAGAGGCAATTGACACTGCTCGGCCGGGAGCCGGTCGAGGCCGATCCAGACGCCGTCTTCGAGGCATTCTCCAGTTGGTGCGAGGAGCAGGGGCTTTCCCTGTACCCGGCACAGACCGAAGCGTTGATCGAGCTGGTATCTGGTTCCAATGTGATCCTGTCGACGCCGACCGGGTCGGGTAAGAGCTTGGTGGCCGTGGGAGCCCACTTCTCGGCATTGGCGGAGGGCAAGCGCACGTACTACACCGCCCCGATCAAGGCGCTGGTCTCGGAGAAGTTCTTCGCGTTGGTCCACGTCTTCGGCGCGGACAACGTCGGCATGTCTACCGGCGATGCCAGCGTCAATCCCGATGCGCCGATCATCTGCTGTACGGCCGAGATTCTGGCCAATATCGCCTTACGAGAGGGGGCAGCGGCCGACGTCGGCCAGGTCGTCATGGACGAGTTCCACTTCTACGCGGACCCTGAACGGGGATGGGCCTGGCAGGTCCCGCTACTCGAACTGCCGGATGCGCAATTCCTGCTGATGTCCGCGACGCTCGGCGAGGTCACGCGATTCCGCGACGACCTCAATCGGCGTACCAGCCGCGACACCGCGGTTGTCGCTTCCATCGAGCGGCCGGTCCCGCTCTACCACCACTACGTGACCACGCCGATCCACGAGACGACTCAAGAACTGCTGGACACCCAGCAGGCGCCGATCTACATCGTGCATTTCAGTCAGGCGGCAGCCATCGAACGTGCCCAAGCGCTGATGAGCATCAACGTGTGCACCCGCGAAGAAAAGGATGCGATTGCGGAGCTGATCGGATCTTTCCGGTTCACCGCGGGTTTCGGGAAGACGCTGTCGCGGCTCGTACGGCACGGGATCGGGGTCCACCACGCCGGAATGCTTCCCAAGTACCGGCGCTTGGTCGAGGTGCTGGCCCAAGCGGGACTGCTCAAGGTCATCTGCGGGACGGACACGCTCGGTGTCGGAATCAATGTGCCCATCCGGACGGTGCTGTTCACCGGGTTGAGCAAATACGACGGGGCGAAGACTCGACTGCTCAGTGCGCGGGAGTTCCATCAGATCGCCGGCCGGGCCGGTCGGGCGGGTTACGACCCGGTGGGCAACGTCGTCGTACAAGCCCCCGACCACGTCGTGGACAACGAGCGGGCGCTGGCCAAGGCGGGCGACGATCCCAAGAAACGCCGCAAGGTCGTTCGCAAGAAACCGCCGGAAGGCACCGTGGGGTACGGGAAGCCCACGTTCGAGCGATTGGTGGAGTCTCAACCGGAGAGCCTGAACTCCAGTTTCACGGTCACCCACTCAATGCTGCTCAACGTCATCGCCCGCCCCGGCGACTGCTACGTCGCGATGCGGCATCTGCTCGCCGACAACGACGAGCCGCGGACTCGACAACTGCGCCACATCCGCACCGCAATCGCGGCCTACCGGGCGCTGCTGACTGCCGGTGTGGTGGAACAACTGCCTGCCCCGGACCCGCAGGGACGTACCGCAAGGCTGACGGTCGACCTCCAGCGCGACTTCGCTCTCAACCAACCGCTGTCGACCTTCGCACTCGCTGCGATCGGGCTGCTCGACCGGGACTCGCCCACCTATGCCCTCGATGTCCTGTCCGTGATCGAGTCCACGCTGGAAGACCCACGTCCGGTGCTGTCCGCCCAGCGGTTCAAGGCCCGGGGTGAGGCCGTGGCCGCGATGAAGGTCGACGGCATCGAGTACGACGAGCGGATGGAACTTCTCGAGGAGGTGACCTACCCGCAGCCATTGGTGGAGTTGCTCACCGGCGCGTACGAGACCTATCGGCGAGGGCATCCGTGGGTGGCCGACCACGAGTTGCGTCCCAAGTCCGTTGCCCGAGATCTTTCCGAGCGTGCCATGACTTTTGTGGAGTACGTCGGCTTCTACGGTCTGGCTCGGGCTGAGGGGACGGTGCTGCGCTATCTGGCCGACGCGTACAAGGCGCTGCGCCAGACCGTGCCAGAGGAGGCGCGCACAGAGGAGTTGTCCGACCTGATCGAGTGGCTGGGCGAGCTTGTCCGCCAAGTGGATTCCAGTTTGCTCGATGAATGGACCGAGCTCCTCAACCCGACGAAGCCGCAGGTCAGTACTCCAGCGCTCGACGAGCGCCCGCCGGCCGTCACTGCCAACACACG
>JALZIX010000356.1 GCA_030860025.1 Actinomycetota bacterium | reverse complement strand
GGAAGGCAGCAAGGATAAGCGGGCTCTGGCGGGTGTACGAGGGGTCCTTCCTCGTTCCTGGAGCGAAGCGCCGCCCGTGTGCGGTGTCGGCGTCGGCCAGTACGCTCGCCAGCGTGGCTGTTGCGCTCTACCGCAAGTATCGACCGGCCACCTTCGCTGAAGTCGTCGGTCAGGACCATGTGACCGAGCCACTGATCCAAGCCGTGGACAACGGTCGGATCAACCATGCTTACCTGTTCTCCGGACCTCGGGGCTGCGGCAAGACCTCCAGCGCCCGGATCCTCGCCCGCTCGCTCAACTGCGTACAGGGCCCGACCTCCACGCCGTGCGGGATCTGCGACTCCTGCGTGGGCCTGGCTCCGGACGGCGCGGGCACGCCCGATGTGATCGAGATCGACGCGGCCAGCCACGGCGGCGTGGACGACGCCCGGGATCTGCGCGACCGAGCCTTCTACGCGCCGATGGTCAGTCGGTACAAGATCTACATCATCGACGAAGCGCACATGGTCACGACCCAAGGCTTCAACGCGCTGCTGAAACTCGTCGAGGAACCGCCCGACTTTCTGGTGTTCGTCTTCGCCACCACCGAGCCGGACAAGGTGCTGCCGACCATCCGCTCCCGGACGCACCACTATCCATTCCGGCTGATGGCGCCCTCGGTGCTCCGCGGTCTGTTGGGGCGGATCTGCGAGGAGGAGAAGGCCACCGTCGAGGACTCGGTCTTCCCGCTGGTCGTACGCGCCGGCGGCGGGTCGGCCCGGGACGCGCTCTCGATCCTCGACCAGTTGTTGGCTGGCGCCGGGGAGGACGGGGTCACCTATCGGCGCGCGGTCGGCTTGCTCGGCGTCACCGACGGGGCGCTGTTGGACGAGACCATCGACGCGCTGGCCGCCGGTGACGCAGGCGGCGTCTTCGGGGCGGTGGACCGGGTGAGCGAGGCCGGACACGACCCGCGGCGGTTCACCGCGGACCTGCTCGACCGGCTGCGCGATCTGGTCATCCTCGATGCGGTGCCTGACGCGGCAGGAAAAGGCATGCTCGACCTGCCGGCCGACCAACTCACGACCATGGCCGACCAGGCAGCAAGGATTGGTACGGCGACGCTCTCGCGGTTTGCCGACATCGTCCACGATGGACTGACGGACATGCGGGGCACGACCGCGCCGCGGCTGCTGCTGGAGCTGCTCTGCGCGCGCATGCTGCTGCCGTCGGCCAGTGCTGATGCCTCGGCCACCCTGCAGCGACTCGAGCGCCTCGAACGGCGGATGCAGATCGCTGACCTCCCGTCCTCGGCGCCAAGGCCAGCGCAGCCGGAGCGCCCGCAGCCCGAGCCAGCGGCGCAGCCGACCACCACCAGCGCTCGTACCCGGCCTGCTGTCGAACCGCTCAGCACACCCGGCCGCGAGGCCAGTACGTCCGCATCCCGTAGAACAGCGGAGCCGGCAGTGCCCGCGGCCGCGCCGCCCGCAGCGGTCCCTGACTCGTCGACCCAGCCGTCTCCGACGCTAAAGCCGGCCGCAGACTTGACCGTGGTGGACCTTCGTCGCCTCTGGCCGGACATCCTCGAGTCCATCAAGCAGCGCAAGCGGACGACGGCTGCGCTGCTGATGTCGGCCAACGTGCTGGCTGTCGAGGGTTCAGTACTGAAACTGGGGATCAACTCCTCCGGACTCATGCGTCGGCTGTCCGAGGAGATGAATACCGAAATCATTCGGGCTGCGCTGGCTGACAAGCTCGGCGTCGACTGGCAGGTACAGACGGTCGTCGATGCCGGCGAGGAACAGCAGTCGCTACCAACTACAGACTCGGCTGCGGTGGCGGCGGCTGACGGGTCCAACGATGTCGGCGCAATCGAAGAGGTCGGTGAGCCTGACCCGGGCGGCTCCACCGAGCCAATTGACTCCGAGCAGGCGGCGCTGTCACTGCTTCGCGAGGAACTTGGAGCCCAGCCCGTCGACGGGCAGCGCTGAGGCCCGTACCGCCCCGTACACCCCTACAGGCCCGTACCCCCGTACCGCCCGTACAGCCCGTAGGGCCGGGCGGCCTCGTACCTCCCCGTACCGCTAAGTGGCCCGGCCCGCAGCCAACGCATCGACTGCCTTGTCGATGCGGCGCTGGCGCGTCTCGGCGGCTTTGGCTCCTTCGATCGAGAGCACGATGCGCAGCCGGTTGCTGTAGGACAGGCCGTCGAAGTGGGTCTTCGCCGCCGGGTTCGCTTCGAGTGCCGCGGTGAAGTCGGCCGGGACGTTCACCGCACGCGGTTCGGTATCCAACGCGACGTCGATGTCCACTTCGTCACCGGCCTGAACGCCAGCCTTCTCGCGTACGTCAGCGCTTACCCCGAGCATGAAGCGACCGCCCATCGAGGCCACGCTGCTGCGATAGGTGTAGCCGTTGATCGTGGCCCGTACCGCTGGCCGTTTTGACGGACCGAGCGCGGCTACTACCTCGGGAGGCACCTCGACGCCTGTTGCGGTCTTGCCGCCGAGTTCGAGGCTCGCGTGGAATCTCATGGCCCGATTCTGCGCGCGCCATCCCGGCCTCCGGACATCCGGTGCCGGACTAGCCGAGAAAGCCGAGGATCGCCCCCGCGACAGCCTCGGCGATGGCGGCTTGACCGGCCGGATCGCTGAGCAGCGCGGCATCGGTGGCATCGCGCAGGTTGCCGCACTCGAGGTAGATCGCGGGCCGGAGGTTGAGGTTGAGGCCGGCTAGGTCCCTGCGCTCGTCGAGCCCTGCGGTACCTGCATAGTTGCTCGGCGGCAGGACCGCCGACATGGCGTCGCGTACGGCAACGGCTAGCGCATCAGAGGCGGCCGCGACATCCGGACCAGCCGGTTCCAAGGACGACGTGATCAGGTGAAACCCGCGGTTCCCGGCAGCTGATCCGTCGGCGTGGATGGATACGAAGGCGTCGGCGTTGGAGTCATTGGCAACGGCAGCGCGCCGGTCGACACATGGCCCCACCCCAGCGTCGTCGGGCCGGGTCAGCACCACCTCGACGCCTTGTGCCACCAGCAGATCCCGGATCGCCACACCCACCGCCCAGTTGAAGGCGTGCTCTCCGTACCCCGCATCGCTCTGCGTGCCAACGGTGTTGCACGGCTTCGTACCGCCGTTCCCATCCGGTACGGGTCGGTTGATCTCTGCCGGAGCGGCGCTGTTGCCGCCGTTGTGCCCAGGGTCGATCACCACGACATGGCTTGGCGACGGAGGTGGTGTGGCTGTCGGCCCAGGTGTCGAGGCGGTCGGTGGAGTCTGTGACGTCGAGGAGGATCCCTCGGTTGAGGTCGCATCCCCTGGAGCCGAGCCAGCCGGCGAGCAACTCGACAGCGCCACGATCAGCAGCGTGACAGTCAACGCGCAGCGAGGTCGCACGGTGATCAGGGTGGCAGTGTTCCGGTCAGCCCGCCTGTGCGGACCCGCGCCGCCGGAAAACTCCGACTTCCTCGGTCCTGCCGGAACCGGCCTGCTAGCTGCTGCGTCAGGAGTACGAGCGGTCAGTGTGCCGCTCGGCAAACGGGGCGGCCATCGGTCGACCTTCGCTGCCCGAACTCGAAGGTGGTCGGCATGGCAAGTCTCAG
>JALZIX010000340.1 GCA_030860025.1 Actinomycetota bacterium | reverse complement strand
CCGGTTGGAAGACGCCACCGGACTTCGGGCGGGACAGCGGAACCGGACTGTTCCGGTACACGAACTACGCCGTCGACTATCCGGTGTTCCCGCCGTTCAGCTGGCTGATCGAGAACGTCGTGCTGCCCAATTTCACGTTCTTCGGCTATATGACCCTGCTGGCCGAGGCCAGTTTGGGCGCCTTCCTACTGGTCGGCTTGGCGACCCGGTTCTGGGCGGCAGTCGGGATCGCGCAGACCGTCGCGATCGCCTTGTCGGTGCTGAACGGGCCGAATGAGTTTCCCTGGACCTATTACCTGATGTTCGCCGCACATCTCGTCATCCTGGTCACTGCCGCGGGACGAACGGCGGGACTCGACGGCGTGCTTCGGCCACGATGGCGGCACTCCTCCGGACGCGCGGCGCGGCTGTTGAGGAGGTTGTCATGACCGTGGATGGCAGCGCTCGGACCGGCCGAGTGCAACGCGTGGGTTACGGACTGAGCGCCGCGGCGGCCGTGTCGATCCTGCTGATCCTGGCGCCGAGCACCGATGCGGTCCGGTTCGCCAAAGTGACGCCGGTGGCGGCGGTGGTCCTTCTCGTGGTGGCCGCCTTGGGTGCCCTCGGGGCCCGCGCCGGCAATGAGGCGCTCTACCTGGCGGCTGGCGGCGTGGCTGTTGTCGCATCAGTGATCCAACTCGTGCAGTTCGGCCGGAGCACCAACTGGGTGGAGGGAAACGGCTCGACTGCCGCCCTGCTGGCCGGCTTTGGAGTCGGATTCTGCGCGCTCTGGTACGCCGGCCGATCAGCCCCCCAATCCGAATAGCTTTTGGATCCGAATAGCTTTTAGATCCGAATAGCTATCAGCCCCAGCTTGCAACGCCGCCCAATGGACCACGCCGATCCGGACAGCGCTCCTCGAATGGAAGGAATCTCCCAACGTGGATTTGAACCAACGAATCGATCCAGTCCTCGAGACCGCCCGCAATTCAGCCAAAGATGTCGACGTGAACGCGAGATTCCCAGCCGAGGCGGTCACGGCTCTGCGCGAGTCCGGCCTACTGGGCCTCACCCTGCCGACCGAGGTCGGCGGACTCGGTGGCGGGCCGCAGGACCTGGTCGACTTCACCAGCGAGCTGGCCGGTGCCTGCGGGTCAACGGCCATGATCTATCTGATGCACGTCAGCGCGTCGATGGTCGCCGCTGCCGCGCCCCCGGCCGGGTTACCCGACCTGATCCCCGCGCTGGCCAGCGGCGACAGCTTGGCCTCGTTGGCCTTCTCCGAAGCTGGTTCCCGTTCACACTTCTGGGCGCCGGTGTCCCAGGCCCAGAACAATGGGGTGGTCCGGCTCGACGCACGAAAGAGCTGGGTCACATCGGCTGGGCACGCCGACGTCTACGTCGCGTCGACGCTGACGGCTGGCGCCGACACAGTGGACATCTTCGCGATTCCGGCCGACACGGAGGGGATCAGCGTCACCGGAAACTGGCACGGCTTGGGCCTGCGCGGCAATGCCTCATCGCCGATGACCTTCAAGGCTGAGGTGCCGGAGAGCTACCGACTCGGTGACTCAGGCGGCGGTTTCGACCTGATGCTGTCGACGGTAATGCCATGGTTCAACCTGGGCAACGCGTCGGTGTCGATCGGACTGAGCAAGGCCGCCGTGGATGCCGCCGTACGACACACCAGCGCGGCACGTCTCGAGCACCTCGACCAGAGCTTGTCGGCGCTGCCCACCATCCGGGCCCAGCTGGCCAAGATGTCGATTGAGCTTGCCACCACGCGGGCCTACGTCGATCAAGCAGCCGGGCGGCTCGCCGAGCCTGCCGAGGACACCGTTCTGCATGTGTTGGGTGTCAAGGCAGCGGCCAACGATGCGGCGCTGCGGATCACCGACTCCGCGATGCGAGTCTGTGGGGGGGCGGCGTTCTCCGAGCACCTCCAGATCGACCGGTACTTCCGCGACGCCAGGGCGGGCCATGTCATGGCTCCGACGGCGGATGTGCTCTATGACTTCTACGGCAAGGCCATCACCGGCCAGCCCCTGTTCTAACGAGACGGAGACTGGATACATGAGCAAGCCACTCATTGTTGGTGCGGTGGCGTACACGCCCAACGTGGTCACCATCTGGGAGGGCATGCGGGACTACTTCGCCGGCGGTCCGGCGGAGATGGATTTCGTGTTGTTCTCCAACTACGGCCGCCAGGTCGACGCCCTGCAGGAGGGCATGATCGACCTTGCTTGGAACACCAACCTGGCTTGGGTCCGGACCGTCGGTCAGACGAACGGTGCCTGCCGGGCGCTGGCCATGCGGGACACCGACACCGTGTATCAGACCGTGTTCGTAGCGCGGACCGGCAGCGGGTTGGAGGGGTTGGAGAGCTTGCGCGGAAAGCGGCTGGCGCTCGGCTCACAGGATTCCGCGCAGGCGGCGATCCTGCCGGTGCACTATCTCGCTCAGGCCGGGCTCGGCTCGGACGAGGTCGAGTTGCTGCGGATCAACAGTGACGTGGGCAAGCACGGCGACACCGGCCGAAGCGAGCTGGACGCCCTTCGCGCGGTGCTCGACGAGCGGGCGGATGCCGCCGCGATCGGGATCAACACCTGGGAGGCGATCGGCCGCGAGGAGCTGATGCCCGGGGCCTTCGAGTCCATCTGGGAATCGCCTACCTACTCGCACTGCAACTTCACCGCCATGCCGTCGGTCCCCGACGAGCGGGTGCAGCCGTGGGTCGATCAGCTGCTTGCCATGGACTGGGACAATCCCGAGCACCGGCCCATCTTGGAGATGGAGGGTCTTCGCAAGTGGGTGCCGCCGCACTTGGACGGTTACGCCTCGCTGTTCGAGGCCGTGGAGAAGCAGGGAATTTCGATCCGATGGTGAACCACGGCCTGGTGCTGGACCTGGTAGAGCGGGTCGGCGCGATCGCGGACGGCGCAACGGTGAGAGTGCCGGTGGGCGCGGGCGATCCGGCGGCGCTGGCCGAGACTGTGGCGGCGTGGTGTGCCCGTACGGGTAACGAACTGATCGCGGTAGCGGACCAGAGTGCGACGGTACGGCGCGGTCGCTCGCCGAATGCCCTGGCCGAGCTGCCGGCTGATCAGGTGCCGGGAACCCGGCTGTGGATGTACACCAACTTCGACTGCAACCTCGCGTGCGACTACTGCTGCGTCCGGTCCTCACCGCAGACCGAACGTCGGGCACTGGGGATCGACCGGATCCGCCGCCTTGCCGTCGAGGCTGTCGACGCCGGCGTGAGCGAGTTGATTCTCACCGGCGGGGAGCCGTTCCTGCTGCCCGACATCGACGAGCTGGTCGCCGTATGTACGGCCGTGCTGCCCACCACACTGCTGACCAACGGGATGCTGTTCAAGGGCCGCCGGCTCGAGGCCCTCCGCCGCATGGACCGCGAGCGGCTGACCCTGCAGATCAGCCTCGACTCCGCCACTCCGGAGGTCCACGACTCGCACCGAGGGCGGGGATCGTGGGAGAAAGCGGTGGCTGGAATGCGGCTGGCCATCGCGGAGGGTTTCCGAGTCAAGGTGGCCGCGACCCTGGCCCCAGAAAACAGCCATGAGCGTGAGCCGTTCCACCGCTTCTTGGACTCGCTCGGGGTCGCCCGCGAGGACCAGGTCATCCGGGCGTTGGCTCATCGTGGCGTCGCCGAAACCGGTTTGGAGCTAACTCTCGAGTCGTTGATTCCGGAAGTCACGATCACTGCCGATGGCGTCTACTGGCACCCGGTCAGCGCCGACCACGATGATCAGCTCGTCACCCGGGAGCTGTTCCCGCTGGCTTCGGCGATCACCGAAGTGCGTCGCCGGTTCACCGAGCAGCGAGCCAGTGCCATGGCCGCTGCGCAATGGTTTCCCTGTTCTTAGCCACTCCAGTTAGGAGCTGTCGGCGGCTCGCTGCTCGGCGAGAGCTTTGAGCTTGAGCAGGCTTGCCGAGATTCCCTTGCGGTTGCGGTCGGGAAATCCGACTAGCTCCATCGGCAGGGCAACGGGGGAGCGGGACCAGTCCCAGGACTCGGTGACCCTAGTGCGGCCGGGCTCGATCTCCTCCAGTTCGTAGCGCCAAGTGTGCTTGGCCAGGTGCTGCCAGGCGATCAGTCGATTCTCTTGGTATTCCACCACCGTGTTACGGACCTTGTACGGCACGCCGACCTTCATGTTCATTCCGAAGCTGTCACCCAGGGTGAGCTTGCGTCCGGCCCGCGTCGACGTCACGCCCTGGACCGACGAAGTCCCGTCGATCTCCAGGTGCGCCGCGGGGTCGGCCAGAATCGCAAAGATCACCGCTGGCGGCGTGTCGATGATGATGCTGTCACTGACGATGCGCGGGCTGACCATGGTTGAACCCTAGGAGATCACGGAGCGCGAGGATCGGGGTCCGAGATCAGGCGAGGTGAACCGGTAGCCCTTGCCGCGGACGGTGGCGATGACTGTCGACTGCCATGGATCATCGCCCAGACGCAGCCGAAGCCGTCGGATGTGCACAGTGAGGGTGTTGGACCGCTCATCGTGCAGACCCGGCCAGAGCTCTTTGCGGATCTGCTCGCGAGTCAACACCCGATCCCGATGCGACATCAGCAGGTGCAGCAGGCGGAACTCCTGGAGCGGGAGGTCGATTGCTCGCTCATGCAAGAAGACCCGTTGCGACTCGGGGTCTAACCGAACCGGGCCTATCTCGAGGGGAGCCAGTGAGGTCCGCACCGGCCGCAGCGACCAGATAAGGGGCTCGAGCTCGCAAAGCTGGTAGGGCCGAGCAACGCACACGCTCGCCCCGGCCCGCATGGCCTCCGCAGCGGCCGGCCCGTCGTCTGGCCCCGCACCGATGATGATCGACAGGGGTCGGTGGCGGTGCAGCGTGCTCACCAGTTGAGCGCTGCTGATGTCGGGCAGCTGCGCAGCGGCGAGCACCACGTCCGGACGGAACTCTCCGGCAGAGAGCAGGGCGTCGGCGGCGCTTTCGGCCACGAGGACACTGACCTGTCTATCGAGGGCGTTCTCGAGGGCGAGGGCCTGGGCGGCCTGCGGCTCGACCACCAGGAGCAACAGGCGGGGACTTCCCCCGAGGTGGGAGGGCATCCGGGATGCCGGCGAGGCGGCGCCGACGGCCACCATGGCGCGCTCCGGTTTACCGTCCCCGGTCGATCAGCCGAAACGTCCGCTGATGTATGCCTCAGTGAGTTGATTCGCCGGCGCACTGAAGATCTTGTTCGTGTCATCGAACTCGATCAGCACCCCGTGTCGTGCGCCCTCGGCGTCGACTTCAGCGGTCAGGAACGCGGTCTTGTCGCTGACCCGGGCTGCCTGCTGCATGTTGTGCGTGACGATGACGATCGTGTACTGCTTGGTGAGCTCCGCCATCAGATCTTCGATCTTGGCGGTGGCGATCGGGTCCAGCGCCGAGCACGGTTCGTCCATCAGGATGACCTCCGGCTTGACCGCGATCGTCCGCGCGATGCACAGCCGCTGCTGCTGACCGCCGGACAAGGCCAGCGCGTTGGACTTCAACTTGTCCTTCACTTCGCCCCACAGCGCCGCACCGGTCAGCGCCTCCTCGACCAGGTCGTCCATGTTGGACACCTTCATCCCCGTGACCTTCGGTCCGTACACGATGTTGTCGTAGATCGACTTGGGGAACGGGTTTGGCTGCTGGAAGACCATCCCGATCCGACGACGCACCTCGATCGGATCGACGCCGGCCTCGTAAAGGTCCTGCCCATGAAAAGTGATCCGACCGGTGACCCGCGCTCCGATGATCAGGTCATTCATCCGGTTCAGCGACCGCAGCAGGGTGCTCTTTCCACATCCGGACGGCCCGATCATGGCCGTGATCTGGCGGGCTTCGATCGGGATCGAAATGCCGCGGACGGCGCGGTAGGAGCCGTAGTAGATGTCGACGTCGTGCAGCTCGAGGATGGGGTTGACGCCGCCGTTGCGCTCCGCGGCCGGACCGTGTTGCTCCTGGTGCGCGGTGATCCTGACCCCCGAGGCTCGATCCAGATTCGGTGGGACAATTGTCGTGGTTTCGGTCACGCTGTGCTCCCCGGCCCTTTGCTTGGTTGGTGTCAATACGGACATTGGCGCCGTCCCCGCATGGTGCTGACTCACTTGATCCTGCCAGCCCGATTCCGGATCACGATGGCGATGGAGTTCATCAGCAGGAGAATGATGAGGAGTAGCACGATGCCTGCGGCGGCGAGTTCCTGCAGTTCGGCCTGCGGCTGCTTGATCAGATTGAAGATCGCGATCGGCAGCACCGTGTAGGAGCTGAAGATCCCCTCTGGATTGAACCGGACGAACGTCACAGCGCCGAGCAGGATGAGCGGTGCTGCCTCACCGATGGCTCGAGACAGGGCGAGGATCGACCCGGTGGCCGTTCCGGAGGTGGCCGCGGGGAGGACCTGACGCCACACGGTCTGCCACTTCGTGGCCCCGAGGGCGTATGAGCCGAGCCGGATCGAGGGAGGTACCGCCCGCAGGGCCTCGCGGGTGGCGATGATCACCACTGGCAGGACCAGCAGGGACAGCACGATGGACGCTGTGATGACGGTGAAACCGAGTCCGAACACCCGGGCGATGATCCCCAGGCCCAGAATGCCGAAGACGATCGAGGGCACGCCCGCGAGGTTCTGGATGTTCAATTCGAGGAAGCGGTTGTACCAGCGCGTGTTGTCGGCGTACTCCTCCAAGTAGATGGCCGCGGCTATTCCGGTGGGTAGGCACATCAGTGCGGTCAGGCCGATTACCCAGAGGGTCCCGGTCAGCGCTGACTGCAGACCGGACTCGTCAGCCCGGGAGACCAGACCGCTCGGCATGTTGGTGACCAAGCGCAGATCGATCCGGTTCCAACCGCGAATCACGACGTAGATCAGGAGGGCCGCCAGGAAGGAGAAGGCCACGAACAGGCAAAACTGCAACGCCAGTCGAAAGAGGGTGTCGCCGAGCCGGAACTGGCGTTTCTTGAGAGCCGCCGCGGATGGATGTACGAACGTGGCTTCGTCCGAGACTGTTTCGGTCGCCATTAGTCGTAGACCTCTCGGAAGCGACGCACCAGGCGGAAGCTGATGATGTTGAGCGCGAACGTGATGATGAACAGCAGCGCACCCACCGCGAAGATCGACTTGTACTCCACGGTGCCCAGCGGTAGATCACCCTGCCCGGCGCTCGCGATGTAGGCGGTCATCGTGGCCGAGCCTTCTATCGGGTTGAACATGATCTGGTTGGAGATCAGGCCGCCGGCAATGGTGACGATCATGGTCTCGCCAATCGCCCGGGAGATGCCCAGCACGATGGCTGCGACAATGCCCGACAGTGCTGCGGGAAAGACGACCCGGGTGGCAACCTGCATCCTCGTCGAAGCGAGCGCGTATGCCCCTTGCCGAAGGCTGCGCGGCACTGCGGTCATAGCGTCCTCAGCCAGGCTGGCCACGGTCGGCACGATCATGATCCCCATGGCGATGCTGGCGATGAGCAGATTCTGGAACGACGGCTTGTCTCCGCCCGGCCAGTAGTCCCGGATCAATGGCCCTATCGCGACAAGGGCGAAGAAGCCGTAGACGACGGTGGGGATGCCGGCCAGCACCTCCAGCAACGGCTTGAGCACCTGGCGCACCCTCGGTCGCGCGTATTCGGCCAGGTATATCGCGGCCCCCAGACCTAGCGGCACCGCGATGAGGGTCGCTATCCCCGTCACCACCAGAGTGGCCACCAACAGCGGCAGGACGCCGTACTCCTTGTCGGCGAACAGCGGTGTCCACGCATCACCGGTCAGGAATTCGATGATGCCCACGTCGCCGAAGAAGTCGATGGTCGGGAAGGCCAGCGCGATGATGATCCCCACGGTGGTGAGGACACCGACCGTGGCGGCGATGAACAGCAACGCTTCGACACCACGCTCACCGACGCGGCTACCCCTGCGCCCCAGCCCGGTCGGCTGGGGCGCAGGGGTGCTCGACCCTACTTCGGTCACTGACATGAAACGCTGATCAGCCGGTCAGGGCTTCGAACTCTTCGGCCAATGTGGCCTTCTGCTCGTCAGTCAGTGGCACGTACTGCGCCTCGGTCACGATGTCGTCGATGTTGTCGATGTAGAAGTTGACGAAATCGAGGACCTCGGGCCGCTCGATGGCTTTGTCACTGGGGTAGACGAACAGCGGCCGAGACAGCGGGGCGTAACTGCCGTCCTGCGCGGTCTCGACGCTGGGGGCGACACAACCTTCGCCATTGTCGATCTCCAGCGCCTTGAGGGTGTCGGCGTTCTCCTCGAAGTAGGTGAAGCCGAAGTAGCCCATCCCACCCTCGGAGCCGGCTACGCCCTGCACGGTCGTGTTGTCATCTTCGGACGGCGTGTAGTCGGTCCGACTAGCGCCCTCCTCGCCGTTGATGGCGTCGGTGAAGTAGTCGAACGTGCCGGAGTCGGTGCCCGCGCCGTAGAGGTCAAGGGGCAGATCCGGGAAGCTCGGGTCCACCTCGTTCCAGTTGGCAATCGTGGAGTCGGGGCCCCAAATCGCACTGAGCTGCTCCACTGTCAGGCAGTCGACGAAGTCCACTGCTGGGTTCACCACGACGGTCAGCGCGTCATTGGCGACGATCAGTTCGGCGTAGGTGATGCTGTTGGCCTCGCACGCCGCGATCTCCTCGTCCTTGATCGGGCGGGACGCATCGGAGATGTCGGTCTCACCGTTGCAGAACTTCTCGAAGCCACCACCGGTGCCGGAGGTGCCGACGGTGACGTTAACGTCCGGCTGTTCCTCGGCGTAGAACGCCGCGGCAGCTTCGCTGAGCGGGGCGACCGTACTCGACCCGTCCACCTTCACCTCGCCGGAGAGCTGCTCGCCATCGCCGGAGCCCGATGATCCGGCGTCCTGGCCCCCGCAGGAGGTCAGGGCCAGCGTGAACGCCGACACTGCCGCCAGGGCACTGATTGGTCCTCGAAGTCTCGTTGTCATACAAGCGATACAAGTGCAGGCAGGTGTTGCTCGGCACGACGACAGATGAACGCAAGATGAACCCGATGTGCCCATCTCTGATCGCGCTCGCTCAGTCCCTGGTATAGCTGATGTCTGTGTCCCAGCGGGTGAAACCGAGGTGTTCGTAGATCGAAATGGCCGCCGTATTGGACTCGTCGACGTAGAGCATCACCTGACGTAGGCCCCGGCTGCGAAGGTAGCGAAGGCCGGCAACGGTGAGCGCCGGACCGAGCCGCATTCCACGCGCCGAGGGGTGGACGCCAAGGACGTACACCTCGCCGATCGGCTCGTGGGCGTGCTCAGCGGCGTGCTCAGCGGCGTGCTCGTGGGAAGCGAGGTCGGTTGTCGAGCCGTGGATCTTCGTCCAGTGGAACCCGATCAGCTCCGCATCATCCTGGGTGTCCGGGATCCGCTCGGCCAGCAGGAAGCCGGCCGGATCGAACCAGGGCTCCTTCTCCCGGAGCAGGATGTCGTCCTCGCTCCAGCCACTCTGGTCGGGGTGATCGGCGAAGGCCGCGTTGTTCAAAGCCGTCCAGGCGGCCTCGTCCTTTCCTTGTTCGAACTGGCGGAACCGCACCCCCTCCGGGATTTCCAACGAGGGCAGGTGCGCCAGCAACGACTTGCGCATTTGCCAGAGCACGCGCGTACGGCGGTAACCCGCTTGCAGCGCAAGGGCTTCAGCGCCGGCGTGGGAGCCATGGGCCCAGAGGCGTAGGCGGCCATCGGGGCTGGCCTGCTCGACGGCGCCGAGCAACGTGCGGCCAAGTCCCTTCCCACGGTGGTCGGGATGAATCGCCAGTTCGGCGGCCGGTCCCTCGATCGGGTCGGTGGGATCGAGGTGGGCATAGCCGGCGAGCGTGCCGTCCGCAGCGCGCAGCAGGAAGTTCGATGACGCGATGTCGCCGCCGTGCCGCAGATGCAGGAGGACGTGTTCGTTTACCGGACTGACCCCATCGGCATCAGCGACGGCATCGAGGAGCTGAGCTACGTCGGCGGCCTCGGCTTCGGTGAGCTTCCCTTGTTTCGAAACGTCTACGGCCTCCGAGGTCACCGGATGCTGTGCGCGCTCTGATCGGTGCTGGCGGCGCGGGCATCGAGCTTGTAGCCCACGTTGCGAACGGTGCCGATCAGCGACTCGAAGTCGGTCCCGAGCTTGGCGCGCAACCGTCGGACGTGGACGTCGACCGTGCGCGTCCCGCCGAAGTAGTCGTATCCCCACACCTCTTGCAGCAATTGGGCGCGCGAGAAGACCCGACCCGGATGGCCGGCGAGGTATTTCAGAAGTTCGAACTCCTTGTACGTGAGGTCCAGCGTGCGGCCGCGCAGCTTGGCCGAGTAGGTGTGCTCGTCGATGGAGATGTCCCCGGCTTCGATCAGCCCGCTCTGGGGTCCGTCGACCGGCACCGTGCTGGCCAGGCGGCGGTCCACGGCCCAGCGCAACCGGGCGTTGACCTCGGCGGGGCCTGCGGTGTCGAGCACGACGTCGTCACATCCCCAATCCGGCGAAAGCGCGACCAGGCCACCGTCGGTGAGCACCGCGATCAACGCTGCGGCAACCCCGGTGGAGGACAGCATCTTGCACAAGGTCCGGGCGCTGGCCAGATCCATTCGGGCATCGACGACGACGACGTCCTCGGTGCCGGCGGACTCGGCCAGGAGGCTGTCCAAGCGCGCCGAAACGACACGCACATGGTGGTTGAGAAGTCCGAGGGCCGGTAGAACCTCGGTCGTCGGCTGGCTGGCATCGGTCATCAGAACGATCTGCATCGGCTTCTCCCGGATCGCGGGGGGCCTGACTGCGCCGGCAGGCTGCTGTGCG
>JALZIX010000334.1 GCA_030860025.1 Actinomycetota bacterium | reverse complement strand
GCAGCGCGAGCAGCGCACGTGGGATTTCTCGCTGCTGACGGCCATCGCGGCAGGTGGCGTCGTGGGTGCCGAAGCGCGGTACGGACTCTCAACGTGGTGGCCGAACGATCCAGGACACTGGCCAGGGACCACGTTCGTGATCAACGTCAGCGGCTCGCTGCTGCTGGGTGCCCTCATGGTGGTGCTGACGGAACTGAAGTCTGCACCTCGACTCGCGCGGCCCTTTCTCGGAGTCGGTGTGCTGGGCGGATTCACCACCTTTTCCACGGCAATGGTGGACGTCCACGAACTGCTCATGGCCGGACACCCGACGGTGGCGATGGCCTACCTGTTCGGCAGCGCGGCCGCCGCGTTGGCAGGCGTCACCGCGGGCTCGTCGGCTGTGCGCCTGCTCGCCACCGCTCGGCGTTCCCGTGGGTCGCGAGGCGGCACATGATTTGGCTCTGGGTAGGGCTGGGGGCGGCGCTGGGAGCACCAGCTCGGTATCTCATCGATCGGCTCGTGCAGACCCGCTACGCCGGGTCCTTCCCGTGGGGGACGCTGCTGGTCAACGCGGTGGGCTCATTCGTGCTGGGAATCGTTACCGGTGCCGCGCAGGCCCTGGCGCCAGCTGTCGGAGCGGTCGTGGGCATCGGCTTCTGCGGGGCTCTCACCACCTACAGCACCTTCAGTTATGAAACTCTTCGGTTGCTCGAGACCAAGGTAGCTACCTTTGCCGCCGCCAATGTCATGGTCGCACTGGCTGGCGGGTTCGGTGCCGCGGCGCTGGGCTTGACCCTGGGTGGCTGGCTGTTCTGACGGCGATGGCGACGGGAGCAGCTACCGGGCGGGTTGGGTCGAGGCTGACTTCGGGCTGCGCTCCGGCCCAGCGCGGAAGGACCCGTCGATGACCCGCGCAGACACGTCGCTGAGCTTCTCCCCGCGTTTGCGGGCATGGCCGCGGAGAAGCTGAAATGCCTCGGTCATCTGGATGCCGGCTCGCTCGGCGATCACGCCTTTTGCCTGCTCGATGACGATCCGGCTGTTCAACGCCGTCTGCAGTTGCTCAGCCAGAATGTCCCGAGCGCTGACTGCGCGTTCTTGGAGAAGGCCGACGGTCGCGACAGCGGCAAGTGCCTGACCCAAACGCGCGTCGGATTCGGACAACACCCCGGGCGAGGTGCGGAAGATGTTCAGCGCACCGATGACTTCAGTGCGCAGGCGCAGGGGAATTGCCTGGGCGGCACTGAAGCCGAGTTGTTCCAAACGGACTGTGAAGGCGGGCCACGACGCGCGCATCGTCTCGATGTCCGCAAGCGCGACCGGCTCCCCGGACCTGAAGCAGTCAAGGCAGGGACCCTCGTTGTTCTGGTACTCGAAGAGTTCGATCAAGCGGGCTTCCTCGGTGGAGGAGGCAACGGGATGCAGGCCGCCACGCTGATCACCCAACATGATTCCGGCGGCATCGGCATCGAGTAGCTCCACACTCCGGTCAGCGAGGAGGTGCAGGAATTCGATGACGTCGAAGTCGTCCACCAGCGTGTCGGCTAGTTCTACGAACGTCTCGGCGATGCGGTCTTCTCGGCTCGTCACGCTGTTTCCCTTTCGCCAGGTGTCCATAGCTACCTGCCTTCTGGAATCGATGTCCCGGCGATGGTGTTGTCAAAGCGCAGTCTGCGGCTGACAACATCGGCGGCAACGGCGGCCATGGCTACGTCCGCAGAATACGCGTGCGCCCGCAATCTGAGGAGAGCCTCGGCTAGGGGCATCCTCAGCTGTACGGAGATCATACCGGTGGCCTGGTGGATCGCAGCGTTCCTGCCGATGGCGTCGAACATGGAGTCGGCGGGATCACCATCTGCGTCATCCTGCAGGTGCAGCAGCATCAGCAGCGCCGCGTCGGCGAAGGCCAGCGCCTCGACGAGTTGGTCCTCGGTGAGCCCGCCCGGGGTGTCTCGGTAGAGGTCGAGGACTCCGATGCGAATGGCACCGACCTGCAGAGGGAACGCGAAGATCGCCTCGATGCTGGTGGTGAGCACGCCGGGCCCGTAACCCGGCCACTGCTCCATGGCGCCGCGGCGGATATAGGGCTTCAACACCGGCCGGCCGGTACGAGAGGCATCCACGCAGGGG
>JALZIX010000318.1 GCA_030860025.1 Actinomycetota bacterium | reverse complement strand
TGTATCTGCCCACGTACTCGATCTTCGAGGAGCGCAAGCACTTCACCCCCGGCCCGTCGCTCGAGGCGTTTCAGATGCCCCTGGGACACCGGGCAGCGATCCTGATCTGCAACGACGCCTGGCAGCCCCAGCTGGCATTTCTGGCGACGCAGGACGGCGCGCACATCCTCTTCGTGCCCACCGCCAGTGCACAGAGCACCTTTCCTGAGCACTACGACTCCCACACCTACTGGATGGACATCACTCGCTTCTACGCCCGGATGTTCCAGGTGTACGTCGTGTTCGTGAACCGCGTCGGCGTCGAGGGCCAGCTGCATTTCTGGGGCGGCTCACACGTCGTCGACCCGTGGGGTGAGGTCGTCGCGCAGGCAAAGCAGGAGGTGGAGGAGGTGTTGACAGTGGACATCGACCTGGCGCAGGTCGCTCGCCGCCGGCGCGCCATCCCGCTGGTCAAGGAAGCCCGGCTCGGCCTGATCCGCCGAGAGGTCGACCGCCTGCTCCGGGAGGGCGGCGACCTCTGATCGTTAGCGGCTGCCCAACCACCGCCACCGCGCCGCCGGCCGTGGCCCGGGCGAGTAGCTCGGCGACCTCTGAGCTGCGACGAGCGGGGCTCCCCGGATGAGGAGCCCCGCTCGTTTACGGCAATGCAGCGGCTACTCCAGGAAGCCGTTGTCCTCCAACCACTGCGCCGCGACATCCTCTTCGGTCTCACCGTCGACGTCGACCGCCGCGTTCAAGGCGGTGATCTCTTCGTTGGTCAGAGCCTCGGAGATCGGAGCCATGATCTCTTCGATCGCCGGGAACTCTTCCAACGTCTCCTGCCGCATGGTGAGCGCGGCGTTGTAGGGGACGAAGAACTCCAGGTCGTCTTCCAGCACCATCAGCTCATTGGCGAGGATGCGGCCGTCGGTCGAGAACACCTCACCGAAGTTGCACGTATCCCCGATCTGGGTGTAGATGAGCCCGAGGTCAAGCTCGACGACTTCGGAGAACTCGACCTCGTAGGTGGTCTGCAAGCCGGGCAAGCCGTCATCGCGGTTGAGGAACTCGCTGGCCGCGCAGATGGTTGCCTCATCCGGGTTCTCCTGGATGTAGGCGGCGGCGTCGCTCATCGTCTCTAGCTCGTTCTCTTCGGCGAAGGAACCGTTCACCGCGATCGCATACGTGTCGTTCATCGGAGCGGGCTCCAGCCAGGCGATGTCGTTCTCGGCATCGGCCTCGGCCACCGCGGCGAACAGGTCGTCTGGTACGTCGGTGGTGTCGTTGCCGAGGATGTTGACCCAGCCAGTTCCCGTGTACTCCCAGTACATGTCGATCTCGCCGGCCTCGAGCGCCTCACGTACTGTGGCGCTGCCCGACAGCGAGGAATCGTCCACTGTGGCGCCCGCGTTCTCCAGAGCCTGTGCCGTGATCTGAGCGAGCACCTTGGACTCGGTGAACTCCTTGGCGCCTACTGTCAGTTCGGCGCCGTCGAGGCCACCCTCGCCACCGTCGCCTCCGCCGCCGCCGCCGCCGGAGTCGTCGCCGCATCCGCTGACCAATAGGGCCAGGGCTGCGCCCAGTGCGGCGCCAGTCCGCATCTTCGTCGTGATCGCCATCTGTCTCTGGTCTCTCTTCCTCTTGGTGAGTGCCATTGGTGATTGTCGGTGAACCTTTTACTAGAGGCCCTTGGGCCTCAGGACGTCTTCGGCGATCCCGGCGAGGTAGTCGATCAACAGGGCCAGAACGGCGGTGAGGATGGCCCCGGTGAGCTGGATATTGAGGCGGTTGGTGGAGAGACCGGCCACGATGATTCGCCCGAGCCCACCCGCATTGATGTACGCGGCCAGGGTCGCGGTGCCGACGTTGATGACCAGCGCTGTCCGGACCCCGGCCAGGATGATCGGGACTGCCAGTGGCAGCTCGATCCGGGTCAGCACGCCGAATTTCGAGATGCCCATGCCGCGGCCGGCCTCGAGGATGTTCTCATCCACCTGCCCGAGTCCGACGATCGTGTTCCGCAGCACCGGAAGCACTGCGTAGGCGACCAAACCCACGATCGCGGCAGTGAAGCCGATATCGATGTTGATGAAACTCAGGACGCCGAGGGCCAGGAGTGCCAGGATGCCGATAGTGGGGACAGCCTGGCCGATGTTGGCAAGAGTCAGCAGGATTCCCCGGAAGGATCGGGTGAACGGCCGGGTCATCACCACGCCCAGCGGGATCGCGATGAGAACGACGAAGATCGTCGACACCCCGGCCAGCTGAATGTGTTCCCAGGCCGCGTCGAAGATGTTGCTGGCGTTCAGCGAGCGCTCTTCGATCGTGTCCAGTTCCTGGGTGGACATGTAGATGTAGAGCCCGAGGCAAACCAACGCCAGGAGCACTGGCATGAACAAGTAACTGCCCAGCGTGCGGCGCTCCCGACGTACGGGCGCCATCGCCGCCTGGGGAGCCGTACCGAGATCAGGTGCCTGTTCGACCGGGGTGGTCATCGCTACCGACCCACCTGCGCTGCCTCGTTGGCGGGATCGTCGGCGTCCAGGCCGATCCGCGCGCGGGCTCGGGCGTCGGTGCGCATCGTGCGGATCGCTTCGTTGATGCTCTCGATGTCCACGATGCCCTGGTATTCCCCGCTGGCGTTGACCACGATCGCCACGCTGTAGTTGGCCGTGATCAGCTCGTTGAGCGCGTCGTTGAGCGTGGCCTGCGGCTCTACGATCGCTTCGGGCGGAAGTCCGATCTGGTCCAGCGGGCGGTCGGCGCCGCGCTGGAGATCGGCTGCACTGACCCAGCGTCGTGGCTGCCGCTGCTCGTCCAGGACCAGTGCCGAACCCTTGTCCGAGGCCCGTAGGGCGTTCAACACCTCGGTGTGGTCCGCGCCCAGTTGCACGGTCGGCCACTGGTGCAGCTGGATGTCGCGTACCCGGCTGAGGTTCAGGCGCTTGAGCGAGGCACCGCGGCCGATGAAGTCGGAAACGAAATCGTTGGCCGGGGCGGTCAGGATCTGCTCAGGGGTGTCGTACTGGGCGATCCTGGAACCCTCCTGCAGGATCGCGATCCGGTCGCCCATCTTGATCGCCTCGTCGATGTCGTGCGTGACGAAGACGATCGTCTTGCGGACTTCAGCCTGCAGCCGGAGGAACTCGTTCTGCAACCGGTCCCGGGTGATCGGGTCGATCGCTCCGAACGGCTCATCCATGAGCATGACGGCGGGGTCTCCGCTCAGCGCACGGGCGACCCCGACCCGCTGCCGCTGACCGCCGGAGAGCTGCTTGGGATAGCGGTTGCGATAGGTCTCGGGGGCCATACTCACCGTTTGCAGCAACTCATCGATCCGGGCGTCGATCCGCTTGGCGTCCCAGCCGAGCAGCTTCGGTACGGTCGCGATGTTCTGCGCGATCGTCTGGTGCGGGAAGAGCCCGATCTGCTGGATGACGTAGCCGATCTTGCGCCGCAACTGGTCGGCGTCGGTGGTGGTGACGTCCTCACCGTCCAGGATGATCCGACCGGACGTCGGCTCGATGATCCGGTTGATCATCTTCATCGTCGTGGTCTTTCCGCACCCGGACGGGCCGACCAGAATGACGATCTCCCCCTCAGGTATCTCCAGGGTGAGGTCGTCGACGGCTGGCTTGGGCTCTTTCGGATACTGCTTGCCCAAGTGCTCCAGCTTGATCATGATCTTGCCGGCGCCACTCGCCGTTCCGGTGGACCCGCCAGCACGGGTCGGTGTGCTCGACGTTTCGGTCATCGGATTCCTCGTGAGGTCGTCAGTTTGCCCAGCACGGCAAGGATCGAATCGAACAGGATGGCGATCACGATGACGCCCAACATGCCGCTGAGCACCAGGTTGATGGCCGCGGGAGAACCGACCCTGGCCAGGCCGTCGAAGATGAAGGTCCCGTAGCCGGGGCCGTCCACGATCGCACCGATGGTGGCGATGCCCACCAGGATCAGCGTCGTGATTCGGATGCCGGCGACGATCACCGGCCAGGCCAACGGCATCTCGATCCGGAACAAGCGCTGCCCACGACCCATGCCCATGCCCTGCGCGGACTCGACCGTGGCCACGTCCACCTCGCGCAGTCCGGTGATCGTGTTGCGCACGATCGGCAGCAGGCCGTACATCGTCAGCGCCACGATCACCGGAGGCGACCCGATGCCGGTGACCGGGATCATCAGAATGAACAAGGCGAAGGACGGGATGGTCAAGAAGGAGCCGGTCACCGCTAGGGCGATCTCTCGCGGGCGCTCGGTTCGGTACGTCGTGATTCCGATCAGCACGCCGATCACCGTGGACAGCAGCACCGAGACACCGACCAGGAGCATGTGTTCCAAGCCGACCGCTATCAGGTCGTCATAGCGACGCTGGAGGAACTCGAAGAAGGTCACTTCGGCCGCAACTCTGTCGTCAACTGGACGCCGCACCGCGCGGCGCCAGACACGATGCGCAACGGCCGCGATGCTGGCATTCGGTCACCGTCGCAGAGCGTGTGCCTGAGCGCAATCAGGCTGACCTTTCCGTGACCGGTCGTTGCCCGCAGGGCAACGAATCGGGTCCGTGCGGGAGCTGACCGGGTCGCAAGGCCGGTCTTCGGCCGCCCTTACTGTCGTTGCGTGGGCACGACGCGGGCCTGGCGATTCGCGGCGGGTGGGGGCTGCGCAGGTACGGTTTTCCGATGGCCACCAGCTACCGGATCAGCGAGGCGGCTGCCGTACTCGGCGTCAGTGACGACACGATCAGACGCTGGATCGACAGCGGACGCCTGGAAGTGG
>JALZIX010000355.1 GCA_030860025.1 Actinomycetota bacterium | reverse complement strand
GGGGTCCGGCGATGTCGTATTCCGATGATTTGGGCGCCACCTGGATCGAGCCGGACCCCGCCCCGATCAGCTTTCCGAAGGAGACCGACGCAGCGTTGGCCCGGGTTTGGCAGATCACCCCTGGACCGGCCGACCAGCCGGACCTGATGTGGGCGGGGACCGAGCCCTCCGCGCTGTGGCGCAGCGAGGACGGAGGCGTGTCCTTCACACTGAACCAGGGGCTGTGGGACCACCCGCATCGCAAGGACTGGGCCCCCGGAGGTGGCGGTCAGGCGCTGCACACGATCCTCCCCCACCCCGAGGACAGCCGGCAGATGCATGTCGCGATGTCCACCGGCGGTGTCTACCGGACTGCCGACGACGGGGCCAGCTGGAACCCGGCGAACAAGGGCATTCAGGGGTCCTTCCTGCCCGCTGACGAGTTCCCGGAGTACGGGCAGTGCGTACACAAGGTCGCCCGACACCCCGAGCGTCCCAACCAGTTGTTTGCTCAGAACCACGGCGGCGTGTACCGCTCGGATGACGAAGGGGACTCCTGGACCTCCATAGCGGACGGTCTGCCTGGAGATTTTGGTTTCAACATGGTCATGCACCCGCACGTCCCCGGGACGGTGTACGTTCTCCCGCTCGTGGCTGACATGCAGCGATTCGCACCCGAGGGCCGGTGCCGCGTCTACCGCAGTCGCGATGCCGGGGCGAGCTGGGATGAGTTGTCCAAGGGCTTGCCTGGTGGGTTCTATGCCACGGTCATGCGGGATGCGATGTGCGTCGACGACGCGCCGACCACAGGCATCTACTTCGGCACCCGCAGTGGCTCGGTCTTCGCGAGCGCCGACGAGGGCGAGAGTTGGTCCGAGATCGCCACCCACCTGCCGGACGTCCTGTGTGTCCGGTCTGGTGTGGTGGGTTGAGCGGGCGTGTCTGTCCTGGTCCGCATTCCGGGGGCCCTACGGCAGTTCACCGACAATGCGCGCACACTCGAGGTCGACGTGCCCTCCGGAAGCGACCTTGCCCAGGTCCTGGCCCGCATGGAGGAAGAGAACCCGTCACTCGTACGGCGAATCTGTGACGAGCGCGGCGCCCTGCGACAGCACGTCAACGTCTTTGTCGGCACGGCGAACGTCCGTGACGCCGAGGGTCTGGCGACCACCGTGCCCGACGGCGCCGAGGTCTACGTGATTCCCGCGGTCTCGGGTGGCTGACTGACCTCAGTCTGCCGAGCCACCACAGAACGCGAACTCGGCCGATGCCGCGCAGCGGCGTGACTGCCCTGTCTCGGTTCGCGCTGCGGAAGCCGCCACCGCCGGTGACTGTGCCGGCCAGACGGTCCCAACCGTGGCTTGGCTCGGTCCGGGGGGAAGTGTCGACGCAGGGTCGCCACCGCAAAGGCCAGACCCAGTGCGCCCAGGACGAGGAAGGAGATGTTCACCACCAAGAGCCCGGTCGAGGTATCCCCGTTCGTGAGCAGGAGATCCCCTTCGGGCCGGGCGGTCGCCGAGCGGGCCACGACCGCGAGCCAAGCTGCTCCGGGCAGCAGCGCAGCTATGACCGACCCCGTCAAGATGTACATGGCCCGAGTGAAGATGATGTTCAACACGGCTGCACTAACGACCGACAACGGGATGGGTATCAGACCCGCACGCAGCGGCAGATACAACACCTCGACGAGCGCGCAAGCCGCGGCAAACACGAGAAGGAATGTCCCAGCGAGCACCCGCAGGATCATTCGAGTCCGCTGAAGAGGTCGGTCTCCATGCCATCCGGGCCCATGCCGGATCCACGGGTTCCGCGAACCAGCTGATAGTGCTCGACGGCGAAAGCCTTGTTGGCGATGTTGTTGGACAGCGCGAACAGCGGGCCGTCCACCAGGATCTGGGTGGCATGGGCGCGCATGGCGGCGAGTTTCGCCGGAAGATGGTCGCGGGCATCGATCGCTGTCGTGACCAGTTCATCCGGCGTGCCGATCGGCAGTTCGTCTGCGTCCACCACGTCGAAGAAGGTCTCGCCAGCCTCCCGCATCGCCGCAACCGCGGCGCGCAAACCGGAGCGCGGGATCGCGCACCAGTACGCCTTTGCGATCGACCAAGCGGCACCCCGATCAGGCCGATAGTCCGGGTCCGCTGCTGCGTCAAAGGCCGCCATAGCGACCCGATGCGCCTGGATGTGATCGGGGTGCCCGTATCCGCCGTTCTCGTCGTATGTCACCAGCACGTGCGGACGCACGTCTCGGATGACCTCGACTGCAGCGGCGCAGATCTCGTCCGGGTCGGCACCCCAGAATGCGCGAGGGTGCTCATTGGCCGGAGTACCCATCATCCCGCTGTCCCGCCAACGGCCA
>JALZIX010000312.1 GCA_030860025.1 Actinomycetota bacterium | reverse complement strand
CTCTCATCGTCGCCGTGGTGGCGCTGTGCGTGCAGGTGTACTCGATCGGGTATCTGCGTGGCGATCCGCGCTATGCCACCTATGCCGCGCAGGTCTCCTTGTTCACCGCGGCGATGATGCTGGTCGTCGTCTCCGGCGACCTGCTCGCATTAGTGGTCGGGTGGGAGGTCATGGGCCTGTGCTCATACCTGCTGATCGGGCACTACCGGGATCTGCCCGAGGCGCCCGCTGCGGCGGTCAAGGCGTTCCTGGTCACTCGGGTCGGTGACATCGGCTTCCTGCTGGGAGTCTTGATACTCGGTGGCGCCGTTGGCAGCTTCCGGATCACCGACGTCATCGCCGCCGTACCCGAACTCGACCCTGGATCCCTCACCATCTCAACCCTGCTCCTCTTGCTCGGAGTTGCCGGAAAGAGCGCCCAATTTCCTTTGCACACATGGCTTCCCGACGCTATGGCCGGCCCGACACCGATCAGTGCGCTCATCCATGCGGCGACGATGGTCGCGGCCGGGGTCTACGTCGTGATGCGCCTGTACCCGGTGTTCGCGGCCGCGCCCAGCGCGCTTTCGGTACTGGCCGTCATCGCAGCGATCACCATGGTCCTTGGAGCGGCGTGTGCACTGGCCCAGGACGACCTCAAGCGGGTCCTGGCCTGGTCGACGATCAGTCAACTCGGCTACATGACTGGAGCGTTGGCGGCCGGGGGATATGTGCAGGGCGGCTTTCATCTGCTCACCCACGCCGCCTTCAAGGCGCTTCTGTTCCTCGCGGCCGGAGTGGTGCTGCACCAGGCCGGAACGGTGTTGATGAGCCAGCTGGGAGGACTGCGTCGAGCGATGCCGTTGACCTTTGCCGCGACCGCGGTCGGCGCGCTGGCATTGGTCGGGCTGCTACCGCTGTCCGGCGGGTTCAGCAAGGAGGCAGTCATCGGCGCCGCGTGGGAGGCAGCCCGCGGAGGATCCCACGTCCTGCCGAGTTCCTCGATCGCCAGCATCCTGCTGGTCAGCATGCTGGCCACCGTCGCGCTGACCGCGGCCTACGCCACGCGGATGCTCCTCCGGACCTTTTTCGGGTCACCTGCTCCTGGCGGTCTCGACCAAGACCACCCGCGGACGGTGCCGGACCGGACGATGACCTGGCCGATCCTGGTCCTGGCCCTGCCCACAGTTGGCCTCGGCGCCGCCATCGCCTGGCTGCCGGACTATCTCGGAGGCCCACCGGCGCTCCGGGGTTCGCTGGTCCCGCATGTGGGTGAGGCCCTGATCGCGCTGGCACTCGTGGCGGTCGGCGCCGGCGCGACGTACCTGGTCTGGCGCGCCGAGCCACGCCTTGACCCGGTCCGTCTCCTGGGACCAATGGCGGTCGCGCTGCGCCGCGGCCTGTACCTCGACGACATCCAACAGGCGCTGGTCGTCCGGCCGTACCGCAGACTTGCCTCCGCCGTGACCGTCGCGGACGGGGCCGGCGTGGATGGACTGGTCGACGGCGCAGCGGAGGCCACCACCGCCTTGAGCCGCGGCTTGTCCGGTGCCCATCCTCGGCTGCCGAACCTGGCGGTCACTGGCCTGGTCGTCAGCACGACGGTGCTGGTGGCGATCCTGGCGTGGTTCACATGATTCTCCTGGTGCTCGCGCTACCCCTGTTCGGCTCGGTGGTCCTGGCGCTGTGGCCGCGCAACGCCGACCTGAGCCCCCGGATCTTCGCCACGGTGATCGCCGGCGCCACGTTGGTGGCTGCTGTATACCTGCTGCCCGGCCTGGACGATGCCGGGACCGATGACGGCACGGTTCTCGACCCTCGGCACGAGGTGGATCTGCCCTGGCTCGGGGTGATCGACGTCCGACTGCATGTGGGCGCTGATGGAATCAGCGTGCCCCTGATTCTGCTCACCGCCCTGTTGACCCTGCTGTGCATGGTGCACAACTGGGTCGAACGCCCGGACCGGCCGGCACTGTTCTGTTCCCTCGTCCTGCTGCTCGAGGTCGGCGCGCTGGGGACCTTCGTGGCACTGGACCTGGTGCTGTTCTTCGCTGCATTCGAAGCAGTTCTGATCCCGATGTATTTCCTCATCAGCCGCTGGGGCGGTCCGGGCGGTGGTGCCGCGGCACTGAAGTTCGCGGTCTACACCCTGACCGGGTCGGCAGCTTTGCTGGTCGGGCTGGTCTTCATCTACGCCTCCACCGGCACCTTCGACCTCGTCGAACTCTCCGAACGCGGTGGTGCCGGGATTTCCACCGCCGTCCAAGTAGCTGCCTTCGGTGCGCTGTTCGTGGGGTTCGCCGTGAAGTCGCCGCTGTGGCCCCTGCACACCTGGCTCCCGCCGGCCCACACCGAGGCGCCAACGGTCGGGTCGGTCCTGCTGGCCGGAGTGCAACTGAAGATGGGCACGTACGGGCTGGTCAGGATCGCCTTACCGGTCCTGCCGGAAGGCGCCCGGGCGCTGGCCCCGATCCTCGCCGCCCTGGCGGTCACCGGAATCCTGGTCGCCGCGTGGGCCTGCTATACCCAGAACGACCTGAAGCGGCTGATCGCCTACTCCTCGGTCGGCCATATGGGCTTCGTGCTCCTGGGAATCTCGACCCTCACCGCGGCTGGGATCAACGCCGCGCTGTTGGCCAACGTCGCGCACGGGCTGATCACCGGACTGCTCTTCTTCCTTGTTGGCGCGGTGAAGTCCCGATTCCACACCGGCCAACTCGACGAACTCGGCTCCGGACTATGGGGGCGCCTGCCGCGCTTGGGTTTTGCACTGACCTTCGCCTGCGTGGCGAGCCTCGGCCTACCTGGTCTGGCCGGCTTCTGGGGGGAGGCGATGGCGGTGTTCGCTGCCCTGCGGCCGGCCGACGGGCTACCGGCGACGCTGTTCACGGTGCTGGCCGTACTGGCCGCGGTCGGAGCGGCGATGACGGCGGTCTACTTCCTGCGGCTGCTCCAGCGGTTGGTTGTCGGTCCGGTCACTGCGCCGTCGGCCGGACCGGCTGAGGCGCTGTCGAGCCAGGGACTCATCCAGCTGCGGCATGGGCTGCGAGCCGTCGACGTCTGGGCCACCGAGCGGGTCGTCCATCTACCGCTACTCACCCTGACGCTGGCTCTAGGGCTCTATCCAGCGGTCGTACTCAGCTTGACCGAGGGACCAGTCGCCGCGCTGGTCGATGCGGTCATGGTGGCCGGCGCATGACGGCGGTGCAGTCGATTTCGTGGGCGCCGCTGGCTCCGGTTCTGATTCTGGTGGCCGGTGTGGTGGTCGTGCTGCTGGCAGACCTGATCCTGCCGATTGCCGGACGAGATTGGTTGCTGCCCGCAATCTCGGGGGTGGCCTGCGCCGGTGCCGCCGGAAGTGCGGTATGGGCGGGGAGCCGTCCTGGCGCAGGCGCGTTCTGCTCGGCGCCCGCCGCGGGCCAAGGGGTCCGGTGCTCGTATGTACTGGGTGAGGTTGCGGTTTTTCTTACCGTCGTGCTGTGCCTGGCGGCGGCGGCGGTACTTCTGCTCGCAGTGGCCCAGTTGCGGGCCGACGACGGGGCGACACCAACGGGGGAGTACTGCTTGGTGCTCCTGGCGGCGACCGCCGGAGCGGTCATCGTGGCCGGTTCTCGGGACCTGATCACCCTTGTCGTCGGCTTGGAAACGCTGACCGTGCCGATGTATGCCGCCGTCGCATTCCGACGCGGCTCACGGTCCGGCGTCGAGGCCGCACTGACCCTGTTGGTCGTCTCGATCACGTCCACGGCGCTGATGCTGCTGGGAATCGGTTTCCTCTACGGGTTGACCGCGACGATGCATCTGGACGACCTGGCCGACCGGTTGACGGCCGGGAGCGGGGTCGGCGACCTGGCTCTGTCCGGCGCCGCGGTGGCATTGCTGCTGGCCGGTTTGGCCTTCAAGGTCGGTGCCGTTCCCTTCCACATATGGGCCCCGTCGACGTACCAGGGCGCCCCGATCCCGGTTGCCGCATTTCTGTCCACAGTGTCCAAAGCCGGCGGGGTCGCCGGCCTGATCGCCGTACTTCCGGCCATTGCCGCCGGGTCTTCGGCTGCGGCGACCTGGATGGCACTGCTGGCCGCAGCCTCCATGACCGTCGGCAACCTGGTAGCCATGCGTCAGAAGCATCTGGTGCGGCTGCTTGCCTGGTCCGGGATCGCGCAGACCGGATATCTGCTGGTGGGGCTCGTCGTGTTGAGCGGGCGCTCCGGCCAGACCGCGGGCGGAACCGGAGCCACGCTGGCCTACCTCGCTGTGTACGTCCTCATGACGCTCGGCGCCTTCGGGTGCGTCGCCGCGATCGCCGGGGCGAGCGCAAGTGCCGACAGCGAGGGCCCGTCGATCGAGTCCCTGCGCGGACTGGCCGGCGACCATCCCCGGCTGGCGGCCGCGCTGGCGCTCTTCCTGATCGGGCTGGCAGGCCTACCGCCGGCGCTGCTGGGGTTGTTCGGCAAGGTAGTCGTGGTGCGCGCAGCCTTTACCGGGGACGTCGGCTGGCTCGGCATCCTGGTGGCCCTCAACACCGTGATCGCCTTCGTGTACTACCTTCGCGTCGCCGCGATGCTGTTCGCCCGCGTCGAGCAGACCACTTCGCCCACCCTGGCGCCGATCATGGTGCAGCGACGCTCGGTATCCAGCGCAACGGGGTGGTTGGTTGCCGTACTCGTGGTGGCCGTGCTCCTTGCGGGTTTCTGGCCGGACCTGGTCATCGGCCTAGCCCCCTTGTTGGGGCCCCTCGGGGACTGAGACCGAGAGTTTCGGTGGGAACGCCGCCAGTACACGATGCGTTGGAACGGGCGTGCATCGCTGGAACAACGGGCTGAAGACCGCCGTACTGCTCGGCCTGATGGGCGGCTTGATCCTTCTCGTTGGCAGCTTCTTCGGCCGGTCAGGTTTGCTGATCGCCCTGGTCATCGCGCTCGGTATGAACGGGTACGCGTACTTCTTCTCCGACAAGCTTGCACTCCGCGCCATGCGGGCCTATCCGGTCAGCGAAACTCAGGCACCCGAGTTCTACGCCATTGTCCGAGAGTTGGCGACCGAGGCGCACCAACCGATGCCGCGGTTGTACGTCAGCCCGACGAATCAGCCCAATGCGTTTGCCACTGGCCGAAATCCGCGAAACGCGGCGGTGTGTGTGACCGAAGGAATCCTGGAGCTCCTCAGTCGACGAGAGGTGCGTGCCGTTCTGGCCCATGAGCTCTCGCATGTCTACAACCGCGACATCCTGATCTCGTCGGTGGCCGCCGCAATGGCCACCGTGATCACGTATCTGGCGCACATGGCCATGTTCAGCGCGATGTTCGGCGGTCGTGGCGATGACCGGGGAGGCGGAAACGTGCTGGGCAGCCTGCTCCTTGTCTTCCTTGGCCCGCTCGCTGCCGGACTCGTGCAGATGGCAGTCAGTCGAAGCCGGGAATATCAGGCCGACGCCTCCGGTGCGATTCTCAGCCAGGACCCGCTGGCGCTGGCTTCGGCGCTGCGCAAGCTCGACGCGGGGACCAGGGCCCGGCCGCTACCGCAAGAAGATCGGCTCGTGACCACGAGTCATCTGATGATCGCCAATCCGTTCCGCGGTGGGGGCATGGCGCAGATGTTCGCCACCCACCCGCCGATGGGCCAGCGCATCGCCCGGCTCGAGGAACTTGCCCGGGACATGGGACAGCTCTAGTCCCATCCGCTTAGCGGTAGTTGGTGAACTGCAGGGCCACTCCGAAGTCTGCGCCCTTGAGCAACGCGATGACCTCTTGCAAGTGGTCCTTCTTCTTCGCCGAGACCCGAAGTTGATCGCCCTGGATCTGCGCCTGTACACCTTTGGGTCCTTGGTCGCGGATGGTCTTGGCAATCTTCTTGGCTTGCTCGGTGCTGATTCCCTGCGCAATCGTGTTGGCCACCCGGTAGGTCTTGCCCGATTGCATGGGCTCGCCGACCTCGAGGGATTTGAGCGAGATGCCGCGCTTGATCAGCTTCTCCTTGAAGACCTCGACGGCTGCCATGGCCCGTTCCTCGGTGTCTGCCTGGATCGTCACCGCACTCTCTCCGGCCCACTCGATGCTGGCGTTCGCGCCCCGGAAATCGAAGCGCTGCGCCACTTCTTTGGCGGTCTGGTTCAGCGCGTTGTCGATCTCCTGCCGCTCCACCTTGCTCACCACGTCGAATGACGGGTCGGCCACGATGTCCTCCTGAAATCAACGCACTGGAGTGGCAGCTGTTGGGTTCGAACCAACGTAGGCGATGCCGACGGTTTTACAGACCGTTCCCTTTGACCACTCGGGCAAGCTGCCGTGGGCCCCCTTGAGGCGCCGGTAGGAGAGTAACGAGTCTCGCGAACTTCTTCCCACCCACCGTGAGGTCGTACGTGCCCCATCGCCCTAGACCGTCGGGGCTTGGGCGCTGGCGACTGCTGTGCGCTCCAATGTGGCGCCGGGTAGGAACAACCAGCCGAAAGCGATCTGCACGTTTCTCGTGCAGGTGACTGTCACCTCGACGCCACTCGTGGTCGCCGACCAGGAATCCAGCTCTGTCCCACCATCTGCCAGGTAGTCAGCCACTGCCGCAGTGGCAGTGTCCGGGTCCAGCGGTAGTCCGCCGGACACACCCTGACCGCTATAGGCAAAACCCGGAGCTACTTCGTTGGCGGCTACCAGCGCCGCTCCGTCACAGACAGTCTGCACGTCGACCTGTTCCAGGAAAGCGTCCGAGGCAGCGATACCGCCAAAGGTCATCAGGGCCGCGATCAGCCAGCAGAGCAGGACGAAGGGGAGCGAGGACCCACTGTCGGCGTGCAGCGAAAACTGTTGGGGCCGTTGACCTACCGGGAATCTGCGAAGTTGCACGCCTGCACTCTACGGGCTATGCGCTCGGTCCAGCGCGCGCGTCCACAACCGCTAGCCCAAGTTCTTGAGCGTAGAACTACTACTGACGGTAGACGTGCGCTACTATCCGTAGCGTCCTGCCCCCGGACCCGGGCTGCTTACCGAGGGTCACTTCTACGTGTCCACGGCTTCCCGCGGATAATTACGCAGCGCTACATCTGGTCAGACGAGAGGCACATCATGAGTCGAGCAAGAGCAGGTCGCTGGGGTCGCGCCGGTCGTTGGGGCCGTACCTCATGAGCCGGGCAGGTCGCTGGGGTCGCGCCGGTCGTTGGGGCCGTTCGTAACAGTTCGCCAGCGGTGGGCTGAACAAGATCACCAGCCCGCATGCGCTTGTTAGCCTCAGCCATTGGGGCCATGGGATAGGTGGGGCGGCTATGGCGACGCGGAGCAGCGCCGAAGGCTCGCGTACCCGTTCCGCCACGCTCCAAACCTGGCTCCCGGCCCTCTTCGCGGTATTCGTCGCATCGCTTGCTCTGTTCCTTCTTCTCTCGACCGTCCCGCCACAGTTTCCGAAGTCGCCCCTATGGCCGTTGCTGATCGCGGCGTTCGCCATCGGCGAATCCACGGTCGTGCATTTCGAATTCCGTCAGCAGACGGTCAGCTGGACCGTTACTGAGATCCCCGTGGTGATCGGCCTACTGGTCTTCGGTCCCGTCCCCACCGTGATCGCTCGAGCCGTGGTCATCGCGCTGGTGCTCGCCTTCGGCCACTACTCCGCGCCCAAGATCGTGTTCAACGTGTGCGTAGCGGTCATGGAGGTGGCCCTTGCCGGCTGGGCCATAGAGATCTTCGGGCTCACCGACGTCACCCAGCCCAGTACGTGGTTCGGGATCATCGCAGCACTGTTGGTCACCGGCGCACTGGGGACCGCCTGTATCGCGTTGGCGATTCTGCTCAGCGGGGGCAGCATCAGCAGAGACTTCTGGTCCACCCTGGCCATCCCCCAACTCTTTCTCACTCCGACCACAGCGACCGTAGGCGTCATCGTGCTGCTGCTGCTCGAGATCTCACCGTGGTCAGGCCTATTGGCCACCTTCATGCTGGGCCTCTTCGTCCTCCTCTACCGCAAGTACGCCGCGGCCGCACAGGACAAGCGCAGCCTGGCCGAGGTCTACGCGTTCGCTGAGCTGGTCGAGAACGCGGGCAGCGACAACCAGAGCGAGCGGGTCATCCTCGATGCGGTTCGCGAGAAACTCAACGCGGCCCGGGCGGCGTTGTGGATTCCGGCCTCACTTGACCAAGGCCCGCGGCGGCTGGGTGTGGTCGGGCCCGGCGTTAAGGCTGCACCCGAGTGGACCGACCCCGACGATCCGATCCGCCTCGAGATCACCGCTGGTGATCAGGCCAGCCTCATCCATCGCAGCAAAGCTAGCTCCGGCCAGCTGGCTGGGCTGGACGGGCGCCGGGTGAACGAATTGATCGGCGTTCCGTTGGACACCGAAGCCGACGAGCCGGGTTACCTCGAAGTATGTGACCGCAATGGGAGCGTCCTGCAGTTCTCCAATGCCGACGTCGAGCTGATGCAATCCCTGGCCACCCATGTGGCGGCTGCGGTTCGCCAGCGGCAACTGCTGGACAAGATTCGATACGACGCCGCCCACGATCAGGTCACGGACCTGCCGAACCGCTTCTGGTTGATCGCCACTGTGGACGCCCAACTCGCTGCCGCGCCCGCACAATCGAGCATCGCTCTCCTGATCGCCGACGTCGACGGCTTCGCCCAAGTCAATGAGACGCTGGGTTACGCGGCCGGTGACGAACTGCTCCAAGTGATCTCGGCTGCTCTTGCCGAGCATGCCCCACCAGAGGCCACGCTGGCCAGAGTCGGGGGTGCCCAGTTCGCGGTGGTGCTGCGGGTTGCCCATCTCGAGGAGGCCGAGCGGGCGGCAGCTGAGCTGCGCGAGGCGGTGTCGACTCGAGTCCTGGTAGCCGGACTGCAATTGACTGCCGAACTCACCCTAGGTGTGGCAGTGGCTCCGTTGCATGGAGACTCCGCGGCGACCCTGCTGCAATGCGCGGAGGTTGCCCTGCTGGCGGCCCGTTCGCGAGGTCAATCCAGTGCCCCCTACGACGCCACGATGGATGAACAGAGCATGCGCCGGCTGAGGCTCGGCGCCGATCTCGCGGATGCGATCGAGAGCGCGCAGATGTCGGTGGTGTTCCAGCCGATCGTCGGCACCGGCAAGGGCGAGATCGCGGCGGTCGAACTGCTGACCCGCTGGAAACATCCGCGGCTCGGCGAGATCGTCCCGGATGAGTTCATCCCGTTGGCCGAGCGGATCGGCCTCATCACGCCGTT
Organism: Actinomycetota bacterium; assembly: GCA_030860025.1. Taxonomy (GTDB): domain Bacteria; phylum Actinomycetota; class Actinomycetes; order Mycobacteriales; family Geodermatophilaceae; genus JACCQS01. Next base: position 1,917 of record JALZIX010000312.1, on the reverse strand, counting down.
GACCCGACGCGTACTGCGAACGGCATTCCAGCGTTGTCAGGAGTGGCTTGACGAGGGCGTCGTCATCTCGATGGCGGTCAATCTGTCCCCGGTGACCCTCGCCGAACCCGGCTTCATCGACGAGGTCGCCCATATGTTGCGCGATAGCGCGTTCCCCGCCGAGTTGCTCACCTTCGAGATCACCGAGGGCGCCGTCATCAGCGATGGGTTGGCGATTCCCGCGCTGACCCGCCTGCACGAACTCGGCGTGGGTCTGTCGGTGGATGACTTCGGTACGGGGTATTCCTCGCTGTCCCGGTTGCGTCAACTGCCGATCGACGAGGTGAAGATCGACAAATCCTTCGTGCTGGCCATGAGCACCGATCCAGGGACCAACACGATTGCTCGCTCGATCATCGAACTCGCCCACAACCTCGGCCTGCGAGTGGTGGCCGAGGGCGTCGAGGACGAACTCACCCGCGATCTGCTGGCGAACATGAACTGTGACTTCCTGCAGGGTTACCTCGTGAGCCGGCCCTTGACTGCGGCAAGCCTGGTCACCTGGCTGGACGCGCGGACTGCCACGCAGCCAGTCGACGAGGACCGAAGTCGCCGGAAGCTCTACATCATCCGCTAGCCATCATCGGTTGGCCCCAACATCCGTCAGCCGCCGACGACGAGTTGTGTATCGTCTTCCGAGCGCCCGAGACCGGGTTAGCAGGCCCCCTTAGCTCAGTCGGCAGAGCGTTTCCATGGTAAGGAAAAGGTCTACGGTTCGATTCCGTAAGGGGGCTCGCTCAACGTTGCGGCGGTGTAGCTCAGTCAGGTAGAGCAAGCGGCTCATAATCGCTGTGTCCCCGGTTCAAGTCCGGGCACCGCTACCATCGATGTATCGCTCCTCAGTCCCTCGAAGTTCCAGGAAAGGCATGTACCCGTGGCCGCCACCGACGTCCGCCCCAAGATCACGCTGGCCTGCCAGGAGTGCAAGCACCGCAACTACATCACCAGGAAGAACCGGCGCAACGACCCGGACCGCCTGGAGTTGAAGAAGTTCTGCCCGCACTGCCGCGCTCATCAGGTCCACCGCGAGACTCGCTAGCCCCCGGCACGGAGATGTCCCTCGACCCCTCCTTCATCGGCCGGACGTATCCCGCGGCGGAGGTCTATGAGGTCGGGCGCGAGAAGATCCGGGAGTTCGCCGATGCGATCGGCGACCCCAACCCGATCTACCGCGATCCCGCTGCTGCCCGGAAGGCGGGCCACCTCGACGTCATCGCGCCGCCGACCTTTCCGATCGTCATCACGCACCGGATCGGCGCACAGGTGGTGTTCGACCCTGAGCTTGGTCTGGACTATACGAAGGTCGTTCATGGTCAACAGCGATTCCTCCTCGCGCGGCCGATCCGCGCCGGCGATCGTCTGACCGGCACGCTCACCGTGGACAACATCCAGGCCGCCGCGGGAAACGACCTCATCAGCACCCGGGTCGACGTCACCACCGAGGACGGCGAACCGGTTGTCACCGCTTTCTCGACCCTTGTTGCGCGCGGAACGTCTGGCGAGCCCGAAAGGTGACCGAACCCGCATCCGTTGCCGGCCGGCCGCCACGCTACGACGGCGTGGACGAGGGATTCGAGCTCCCGCCGGCCAGGTGTCGGATCCGACGGGAGGACCTGATCCGCTATTGCGGTGCATCCGGGGACTTCAACGTCATCCACTGGAACGAGCGGGCGGCGATCGCGGTCGGGCTTCCGAATGTCATCGCCCACGGAATGCTCACCATGGCGTTGGCGGCGCGGATAGTCACCGACTGGGCGGGGGACCCAGCGGCGGTGGAGGACTACGCCGTGCGGTTTTCCCGGCCCGTGGTCGTGCCGGACGACGAGGCCGGAGCCGAGCTTGTCGTCACGGCTCGCGTCGCCAAGAAACTCGCCGACA